>JAAZYN010000471.1:3727-4012 GCA_014239625.1 Myxococcales bacterium
CACCACACCGCGGCCGTCGGGATCTCCGCCGACGACCAGAGGTCGCCCGCAGAGCTCAGGCCGATCACGTTGCTCGATCGACGCGTAGAATGCGTCCATATCAACATGAATGATCTTCAATCGTTGACTCGACCTCACCGAGGTTGTGTGGACCCCACACTACCTTAAGCTTCGGGATTGCTTTAGGTTGCATGCAGGCTGGGGTTGTTGGTGCAGACGTCGAGGGTGTCGGGATGACGAGAGCGGGTGTGGTGGTGGCCGTGTTGATGGTCGTCGGTTCGGTCG
>JAAZYN010000472.1 GCA_014239625.1 Myxococcales bacterium
CTGGCCGACGAGCCGACGGCAAACCTGGACAGCGACACGTCCCACGCGCTGCTCGACCTGATGCAGGAGCTCAACCAGGAGCATGGCCAGACGTTCGTGTTCGCGTCCCACGACCAGCGCGTGGTCGATCGCAGTCGGCGGGTCGTCCGCCTGGTCGACGGTCAGATCGAGTCGGTCGAGGGGCCGTAGGTGTGAGACGCTCCCCCGCCCCGGCTTTGGCGGCCTTGGCCCTGGTGATGGGGGTGGCCGCGCCGGTAGGCGCCGAGATCGAGCTCGTCGAGGAGGGGCCCTTCGTGTGGACCCTGGGAGGGTACGCCCGCCTCCTAGCCGGCGCTCAGGCTCCACGGATAGAGGTGGACCTGCCCCAGTCGTCCTGCGACGTCACCCCCGAGCTCTGCGATGTGCCGCCGGCCGTGGGGCTCGCCTCGGCGGTGCTCCGGTTCGAGTGGGCCTTCAAGGTCAGCGACATCTTCAAGCTCGACGTGCACAACCGGTTGCTCTTGAGCGGCTCGTCCAGCTCCACCGCCACCAGCGGCGGCCTCGGCGTGGGGGTGAGCGTCTCTCCGGGGCGATCCGTCGACACCTCCACCGAGATCTTCAGCCACGAGGGCTTCCGCCTCGAGCACGACCTGGATCGACTCGTCGCCCACCTCTTCATCGACCAGGTCGACCTGTCCATCGGCCGCCAGGCCATCACCTGGGGCATCTCCAACCTGTTCACGGTGGCGGACGTCTGGGCGGCGTTCAGCCCGTTCGATCTCGACACGAGCCAGAAGCGCGGCATCGACGCCATCCGGGCGGTGGTAAACCTGGGCAGCGCGGAGCTCGACGTCATCCTGGCCGACCGGGGCCCGCCCGGCGCGGACAACCTCTCCGGCGGCGTGCGCGCCGTGTTCTACACGGACGTGGCCGACGTCCACGTGGCGGCGGGCAAGTTCTGGATGGACGTGGCGCTGACCGCGGGGATCGTCGCGCCGGTCGACCCCGTCAAGCTCCGCCTGGAGGCGATGGCGGCATACGCGCTGGACGAAGACCGGTTCAGGCTCCCCCGCATCACCCTGGGCGTGGACTGGTACGCTGCGGCCGAGCTGGTGGTGATGCTGGAGCTCCACTACAACGGGCTGGGGACCGAGGACGCGTCGGGCTACTATGCTCAGTACACCCACAGCGACACCGTCGCCCGCGGGCAGAACTACCTGGTCGGCCGCTATTACGCCGGCCTCGCCGTCGCCTGGCGGGCACACGAGCTCATCAACCTGAACCTGACCGCCATGATGAACCTGGGCGACCCCAGCGGGCTCATCGCCTGGGGCTTCGGCTACGCGGTCGCTCAAGACGTGGAGTTGGCCCTCGGCGGCTTTCACGGTATCGGGCCGGGGGTCCTCATCGGCGACCCCGCCGGCGTGCTCGACGCCGACCCCGCCCTCCTCAGCGAGATGGGGACCTACGGTCACATGGTCTACTTGGAGATGGCGGCATTTTTTTAGCGGGGTAGCCCGGGACGTTCACGTCTCTCCGGCTGCTGCCGGCGGATCTGCGGCGCTGACCGGCGCACCTCCCTGCGACGAGCTCGACGGTCGTGTCCTGCGACGCCGCCCGCCTCCGGGTTAGCCCGGATTATTCATGGCCTTTCGGCTACAATCGGCGGATCCGCAGCGCTGACGGGTGCGACCTCCCTGCGGCGGGCTCGACGTACGTGGAGTACGACTTTGCCCGCCTCCGGTCCGTGCCACACCCGGCAGCACTACGCCTCCTTGGTTTCGCTCGAAGTTCCATGAAACATCCGGGCTAGGGGGGCGTCAGCAGGGGTCGGTGTCGTGCGTCTCGGCCCGCGCCCGCTCTTCGTGCTCGGCCTTGGCGGCACGCCTGGCTTTGCGACGCTGGTTGCGTTTGCGCTTACGCTCAGACCGTCGCACGTCGGTGACGTACAGCGCCTCGACCTTGCCCCGAGCCCAATCGGTCTTGCGCAGGAAATTGAGGCTGGACTTGATGCTCGGGTCTTTCTTGAAGCAGTGGAGCGGAATCTGCTGCCCCAGCCCCTCCCAGCCGTGGTTGGCCAGGAGCGTCTCCAGCATGGCCTTGAGGGTGACGCCGTGGAGGGGGTTGTTGGGCTGCTCTTCAGTCATCATCGGCTCCGCGTGGGAGGACAGTGAAGACAGGGTTGCACGACTGCAGGCAGGTCGCCGCATGTTTCGACGGCGGGCGAGGTTTTGGCTCGCGGTCCGTTGTTGCTGCTGGACAGACCATCGGCTACCGTCCGCGCCCATGATTCGCCTCGCTCAGGTCTCCAAGCAGCACGGTTCACAGATCCTCTTTTTGGATGCGTCGATGGCGGTCTTTCGGAGCGATCGTGTGGGCCTGGTCGGCCCTAACGGCGCCGGCAAGTCGACTATCTTTCGGCTCATCGTGGGTGATGAAGAGCCGGACAGTGGTCAGGTGATGCTCGAAAAGCGCATCACCATCGGGCACTTCAGCCAGGACGTCGGCGAGATGAGTGGGCGCTCGGTGCTCGCAGAGGTCCTCGCCGGCGCAGGTGAAGTCTCGCTCATCGGACAAGAGCTCGCGGAGCTCGAGCTCGCTATGGCGGACCCTGAGCGGGCCGGCGAGCTAGATACGATCCTGGAGCGTTATGGCGAAGTTCAGGCGCGGTTCGACGAGCTGGACGGGTACTCGTTGGAGGCGCGGGCCCGAGAGATTCTCAGCGGGCTGAGCTTTCGCGACGCGGCCGTCGACGATGACGTAGGGAAGCTCTCGGGCGGCTGGAAGATGCGCGTCGCGCTCGCCCGCATTCTGTTGATGCGACCCGACGCGTTGCTTCTGGACGAACCCACCAACCACCTGGACATCGAGTCCATCGTGTGGCTGGAGCGCTTCCTGCGCGGGTTCGATGGCGCTATCATCCTGGCGTCCCACGACCGCGAGTTCATGAACCGCCTGGTGACCAAGATCGTGGAGATCGACGGCGGAGAGCTGAGCAGCTATTCCGGCGACTACGACTTCTACGAGCAGCAGCGTGCCCTGGCGATGACTCAGCGGGAAGCGCAGGTCGCTCGGCAACAAGCCATGCTGGCCAAAGAAGAGGCTTTCATCGCCCGGTTCAAAGCGCGCGCGAGTCACGCCAGCCAGGTCCAGTCGCGCGTGAAGAAGCTCGATAAGATCGAGCGCATCGCCCCACCAAGGCGTCGCAAGGTCATCGAGATGCGCTTGCGAGCGCCGCCCCGCTCGGGCGAGGATGTGGCCAAGCTCGAAGGGGTTCGAAAGGGCTACGGAGACATGGTCGTCCACGACCAACTGGATCTCCTCATCCGACGCAACGAGCGTTGGTGTGTCATGGGCGTGAACGGGGCTGGGAAGTCGACGCTGCTCAAGCTCGTGGTGGGGCTCTTGGAGCCCGACTCGGGCACCGCCAGGCTTGGCACCAGCGTCAAGATGGGCTACTTCGCGCAGCACGCGATGGAGACGCTGAGCGCGGAGCTCACCGTGCTCGCGACCATGGAGGACGCCTTTCGCATGGCGACCGGGGCGTCGCTCCGGACGCACTTGGGGGCCTTCGGCTTCTCCGGTGACGACGTCGACAAGAGATGCTCGATCCTGTCGGGCGGCGAGAAGGCGCGACTCGTGCTGGCCCGCATGCTGTTCAGACCGCCCAACTTTTTGGTCCTCGATGAGCCGACCAACCACCTGGACCTCGACACCAAAGAGCGCCTGGTCTCGGCCTTGGCGGGGTTTCAGGGGACGATGCTGTTCGTCTCCCACGATCGTCATTTTTTGCACGAGGTGTCCAACCGCGTCCTCGAGATCGACGGCAACGATCACAGGTGCCGGCGGTATGACGGTGGCTATTCGGAGTATGTCGTCGAGACGGGACGCGAGGCGCCTGGAGTCGCCTGAACCCCCTCGCGGAGGCGACCCGTAGAGGTGAACGCGCGCGCTGCCCGGATCTTCGTCGCCGGCGACCCCGCGCGTCGCGCACCTCTATTTTACGCCGCGCCGCACCCAGCCGGG
>JAAZYN010000473.1 GCA_014239625.1 Myxococcales bacterium
GACGGTGACCGAGGGCAGCGCGTCGCCCCCCGCGTCATGAGCGAGCGGCCTGTAAACCAGCCACAGCGCCAAACGCTTGACCAGCAACAGCGCGACCAGGGCCGACAGTGACCAACCCAGGACGCCCAGGGTGTCGACCGTCGCCGGCAGCCCAGCCCAGCCGAGCCGGCCGGCCCCCGCGGACCACAGGGCGATGACGAGGGCGGCGTAGACCATCAGCCCCGCCACCCAGGATGGGTAGCTGGCGCGATGAGGCCTTGCGTCAGCGAGTACGAACGGCTCGGAAATGGTCACCCTCTCGCTGTCGTTACAAGGTTGGGGTTTGGGCCGCGCCGTGAACCGGCTCCAGCCTGGCTCACCGCCCACATGATTCGCTCCGGTCGGCGTGGCACCGGGACAGTCCGCACACATTGTGACCTCGAGAGCAAATTTTGACTATTGTCATGCCGGGCGTTATGGTGAGCGGCATGGCGCGGAGACCCACAAACACGGCGAGTGTGGCCGTCGCGCTGATGACGTGGCTGACGAGCCCGGCGCCGGTCGCCAACGCGCTCGGCCCCGGACCGACGCAGACGCCGCCGCCGCTGGTGGACCGCGTCGTGGCGAGGCTGGCAGGCAACGACGTGGGCGGCGCCGCCCGAGCCCTGGAAGCGCTCGCGCCGACCCACGCGCCGCACGACGCGGTGGAGCGCCTGCGGCTTCACGTCGGCGCGCGACGGGGAGACGGCGGGGCCATCGCGATGGCCTTACTCAAAGCGGTGACCCGCCCGGACATCGCGTCGTGGCTGTTACTGGCCGCGTCCGAGGGTATCGAGGGGCACGACGCCGCGGCCGCCGCGCTGCTCGCCAACCTGGTGCGAGGAGAGGACGCCGCGGGGCGCGTGGCGAGGGTGAGCCTCGCCCGGATTTTTGCCGCTCACGGTCTCAAGAAACGTGCCGTCGCGGAGCTGTCCGCGGCCCTCGGTCATCCCTCCGGGCGCCTGTTGAACGCCCCCAGGGATGTCCTCCGATGGACGCGACCGCTGTCGGACCCGGCCAAGGAGACCGAGCGCGGGTGGCTTTTATACGACGCTCACGCGAGCCGATCTGCGCTGTACGCCTTCGAGCGCGCCCTGGCGGCGCGGCCCGACCCGGAGGTCCGCTGTTGGGCCATGGTAGGCGGCGCGCGGGCCGCGTTGTCACAGCGCGACATCGCCAAAGGCAAGGCCTTCGTCGAGCGCGCCCAGGCCGACTGCCCAACCCACCCGGAGCTGCCCGAGGCGGTGGTCCGACTTGCCCGTAACGCCTACGTCGGTGGGGACACGTCCGCGGTCATGGAGGCCATCGAGTGGTCGCGCAAGAATGCGCCCGAGTGGACAACGCAGCACGGGATCACCGCGCTGGCGCCGCTCAGTGCCCCCCGGGGACGCGACGCGAAGGCGTTGACCAAGAGCATACGGAAGCGGCTCAAGAGGGCGCGTTGGTTCGATCCTGTGGGGTTGGAGGCGATGCGACACTTCAAAGCCCTGCGCAAGAGGGGAAAACACGCGCGCGCCGCGGCTCTGTTGAAGCCGCTGGCAGACGCCGGCTATCGCAATTGGCGACCGAGCCTCTGGGGGCAGCTGGACTACTGGGCCGCGCGGGCGCAATGGGAGATCGGAGAACAGGATGCCGCCGCGAGGCGGTGGCAGCAGGTGGTCGAGCGCTATCCGCAGAGCTGGTATGGGCTGCTGGCGGCGGCGCGCCTGCGTAAGGATCGACCGCGCGCGCTAGCGGCCGCCAAGGCGACCCTGCGGGAGAGCCTCGACGCCATGGCGGCACCGCCTCCGGCGCCTATCAGCGCCCCGCTGCGCGACCGGGTCCAGGGCTTGGCGCGCTGGGGGCTGGTGAAGGCTATCAGGCACGAGTTACAGCACGCTCGCGTCCTCCTGCGGCCAGACGCCGCCGCGTGGGGGGCACGCACGCTGAGCAGAGCGGGGCTCCCCTCGGCCGGGGCGCGGCTCGGGCAGCGAGCGGTGAAGCTCTCGCGGCCCGGAGCGCTGGCGCGAGACCCGCACGGGCTGTGGCGCGCGGCGTGGCCGACGCCGTACCGCGCGACCGTCGAGCGCGCGCTGGACACGACCGGGGCGTCACCGTGGTTCGTGTGGGCTGTCATGCGCGTCGAGTCGCTGTTCGCCCCCACCGCGGTCAGCCATGCGGGTGCCCGTGGGCTTCTTCAGCTCATGCCGGGGACCGCCTCGTGGCTCCGTCGGCGTCTGAAAGATCTCCCGTTGGGCGACGGTGATCTCTTCGATCCCCTGGACAATATCCTGCTGGGCTCGGCGTTCTTGGAGCGCCTCGCCCACCGGTACGACGGCTCCAAGCCGCTGATGCTCGCGGCGTACAACGCCGGCCCGGGCCGGCTGCGCTCCCACATTCGCAGACGTCACAGGAGAAAGCAGGGGACTCGAGATGTCGCCGAGTTCGTCGACGGGCTGCCCTGGAACGAGACACGACACTACGTTCGCTCGGTGGTGACCAGCTGGGCGACCTATCGTCTCCTTTATGGCTGTAGGTGCCTGAGCTACTTCGACGACGTGCTCCCCTCGGAGGTCGTCGACACCCTGACCGGCAAACGCAAACGCAAACGCAAACGCAGGCGCAGGCGCAGGCGGCGCTGAGCCCAACGCCGACGCAGCCTGCGGGCCCGTGCTGACACATCGTTCGGCAGACGTCGTCGCTATGAATCCCGAGACGCGCTGCTTGCCGTAGGCCGCCGAGGAGCCCCACCTGCGAGGTGTTACCTCCGCCCCGACCCCATCACCGTCGGTCTCGTGGCCGGCCTGGAGGCGTCTCCAGTGAGAGGCACCATCTACATCTTGCCGTAGCTGACGCCCCATGCGTTGGCCGCCATGTTGAAGTTCTGGACGGCGGCCATCCCGATCTCCCAGTCGCTGCTCGCGACGAACGTCGTGCGCAAGGTCATCCCCTTGTCGAACCAGGTCTTCCCGGAGCCCCCCATGCCGCGCTTCTTGCCCGCCTGCTGGGCGCGGTACATGGACTTCCAGACCTCCTTGCGGGTGTGGTCGAGCTCCCTGGCCGTGGGGACCGGCTTCTTCTCGGGCTTTTTGCGCGTCCGGCGCCACTCCGGGTGGCGGATGAACTGGTCGATGAGGTGCTGCAGCGACGCGCGCGCGCTGTCGTCGATGGTGTGGTCCGGGTAGGCCTCGAGGTAGGCCATCTCGACCTGCGACACCTGGAAGGCCTCGGTGTAGGTCAGGTAGTTACGGCACCACGCGATGAAGTCCATCGACAGGCCGCCCTTATGCTTGGCGCGCGCTTCCTTGTCGGCTTTCGCCTCGGATGTCTCCTTTTTCTTTGCAGGTTTGGCGTGCCACTTCGGCATCTTCACGTGGCCTTTGCAGGTGCTGCGCACCCGTTCGTAGAGTGCCTGCGGCACGGTCCACGGCTGCTCCACCCCGCTCGGGTAGAGCTGCTTGAACACGCTGAAGCACAGGCCCGGCTTCGCGAACCACTCGTCGCCGTGGTCCTCCAGGTACTTGCGCAGCATCTCCTCGCGGAGCCCGGCGTCGAGCGACGCGGTAGCGCGCTGAACGACTCGGTCGGCCACCTTCGCCAGCTTGGCGTCGTAAGCCTTCTTGAGCTCGGCGTCGATGTCCGCCTCGCTTTTGTTGGCCGCGCGCTGGGCCTTGACCCACGGCTGGGCTTTCTTCTTGAACGCGATCCAGCCCGCCTGATAGCGCTTCTTGCCCTCCGACAACCCGGTCGCAGCCGCCGAGCTCTTGCCGGCGGCGCCACCCGTGAGGCCGGCCTTCATACCCGAACGCAGGCCGCGCAGAGCGGTCCGGAAGTCGCGTCCGAGGGTGTCGCGACGCGTGACGGCGTCGTCGAGGTCCAGGATCGACCAGATGCTGACGGCGGCAAAAGCGATCGGCGCCGTGATGGCCCCGATCTCGAGGATCCCGATGGAGTTCAGCGCGATGCCGACCTCCGCGGCCGCCGCCGCGTTTCCCGCCACGTGCCCC
>JAAZYN010000474.1 GCA_014239625.1 Myxococcales bacterium
GGCCGAAGGGACGTGAACACAGCAGCAGACGGCCTCCCCGCCCAGTCGTCCTCAGGTATGAGAATTAAACCAAATAGTTATAGTCGCTTATGCTCATCCATAGTGGTCCGAGGCTGGCGGAGTGGCAATGATCGAGATCCGGTGCGATGCTATGGCACCTTGAGCGGAGCGCATGCGAGACGTTTCCGGGTTACTCTAGCGGTGGCTTTGTGTGGCTGGGCCCTATTCGGCTCTCCCAACTCCCACGCGGGACAACCGGCGGATGGTGACGGCAGGGTAGCTCCCGGCGCCGCGAGCGTTACCGGCAGCGATGACAACGCGGCCAGGAGGGAGGCCCTCCCTGACCCCATGGGGCCGTCCCGGTCTGGGATGCGCGGCGTGTATCGCACATGGTCGGCCGAGACCTACGAGCCGGGCGCGGTCGTTATCTCCACCGCGCTCGAGTTCTTCAGTCTGGACGATTTCATCTCCAGCGGTGACACCAACAGCCACAGCCGGCTGCACCTCGCCCTGGCCGGGACGCCTATCGTGGGGCTCGAGTTGTCCGCCGCGGTGGCGCTGGTGCTCAACGAGAACACCCACTTCAGCCCGGCCACGACGGTGTCTCTCGGTGACCCATGCGTCGGGGTGCGTTATGGCCGCCCGGTCAACGACTGGTTCGCCATCGGCGGCGGCGTCCAGCTCATCATCCCCAGCGGCTCCGGCGTGGGCTCTCTCTCCTTTGACGCCACGAGCTTTAGAGCGGCGTTGAGCACCGATTTTCGACCGATTCAAGACCTCCTGGTGGGTCTCCACGTCGGATTTCACTTCGATCGATCAGCGAAGATCTTCGCGCATGACCTCAACGCGGCCCAGTACTTCGCGGCGGGTGTCAATCGGAACCATCAGGTCGAGCTCGGACTCGCTATCGCCTACCAGATCGGTGACATAGCGGCGCCCTATCTTGAGTATTTCGCCGAGATTGGGGTCGGGTCTGGGGTGGGCTTTGGCCAGCAACCCCAGCGGTTGGCTCTGGGCTCCCGCTTCTGGCCTCTGTCGGAGCGCACGCTCAATCTTCTGGTGGGGGTGGAGGTCGCCGTCGGGGGGAGTGACGCACCTGAGTTCCAGGCTCGGACGTCCATCTACAACGTGGTCGTTGGCGTCGGCTGGGATTTCGGACAGGTAAAAACCACCGCCGCAGCGACGAGGGAGGTCATCAAGATCGAGCGTCTCGAGGTCCCGATGGCGACGGACGCTGGCTATATCGATGGGCGGGTCGTCGATGGGCGCACCGGCAAGGCGATCGCGGACGCGCGCATTGTGCTCGGCGAAGTGGACCCGTTTATCGTCATGAGCGATCGGGTTGAGGGGAGATTCAAGACCCCGCCGCTGACGCCTGGGCCGGTCCGGATGCAGGTCTCGGCCGACGGCTACCTGCCGAACGTCATGGTCGCGCTGGTCAAGAAGGGAAAGAAGGTCGCCTTCACCGTGAAGCTTCAGCCTGCCACCGGCCGCACGGTGGGCACGCTCAAGGGGACCGTGCGAAATCTCAAGGGCGTTCCTTTGGCGGCAAAGATTACTATCCCGACGCGAAAGGCGACGACCAAAGCCGACGCTGAGGGCAACTTCTCGATGACGTTGCAGACCGGTCTGGTGGATGTTCTCATCACCAAGAGGGGCTACCTGACGCAACGCCACAAGATTCGGCTCCGGCCGGGCGAAGAGGTCATCTTGAACGTCGAACTCTTTCCCCGAAACTGACAGATGGCATGGACACGTGGCTAGCCCGCATTACTCACGGCCGTTGGGCGGCAGCCGGCGGCTGCGCAGCGCTGACAGACGCGAGCTCCCAGCGGCGGGGTCCCCGGGCGTGCAAGCCGCCTTCACCGGTCTCCGGTGGGGGGCGCTGTTGTCAGCACCACGGCTCCTGGGTTTTGCTCGAGTGGGCGTGAACCATGTGCGCTAGCGGTCGCCTCGTACCATCGAGATGGGTCACCCTCAGCGCGGGGATCGTGAGCTTGATGGGCGCCGCTGCGGTCGTGTCGGGCTGCGGGGGATGCGGCGCTGAGGCCTTCGCGACCATCGCCGAGCGGGCCGGTGACCGCGTCGAGTTCAAGCGTGGCGACGCGGGGTTCGCCAACGCAGCCCAAGGCCAGGCGCTCGATCGCGGTGACATGGTGCGCACCGGTGAGGAGTCACGCACCACCGTGAGTTTCGTCACGGGTGGGGTGGTTCATCTGGGAGCGAACTCGGAGCTCATCGTCGGACTCAGCGGTGTCGATGAGGCCGCCGTTACCATCAAGCTCGGTGCCGGTGAGATGGAGGTCGAGGCGATAGGTGCCGGGTTTCGGCTGCTGGTCGGCGACGACAAAGAGCCCGTGCTCCTGAAGCACGGCCGAGTGATGATCTCGCTTACCGGGCGAGGGCTGATCCTGGCTGTCATGGATGGGGAGGGCACCGTCGAGAGAGCGGGCCGGTCGATCACCGTCCTCAGTGGGCAAGGGCTGAACCTCACCGAGGGCGGGGGCCCTATCAACCTCAGAGGCGCTGGGTTGAACGTCACCGTCGGTGGCGAAGCCGTGGGCGTGGGCGTCTCGGCCGATGCGGCGGCGTCTCCGGAGGCGGCGCTGGCACCGCTCGTTCGACCTGACGGGGGGCCGGACGCGCCGCTCGAGACCGGCGTCGATGGCAGCGCGGCGTTGAGCGATAGCGTTGTCGCTGATGGGCTGGATGCCTCCGACGGTCCGGAGGCCGCGGATGCGTCGAGTGTGGGGGACATCGACGCCTCGGGCAGGGAGGTGGCGAGCGATGTGTTGGGCGCCTCAGACGCCGCGACGCGCGGTGAGGGTGTGCCCTCGAGACCCACCGCCGATCCGTCGATGGGTGGCGCTGTACTCGTGGACCCTGAGCGGTCGGTGCGCCTGAAGGCTCCAGGCGCCAGGCGGTACGCGAGACCCTCACAGGCGCGCACCCCGCTGATCGCCGGAACGGGTCTCAAGGCGAAGAAGGGCGCAACGATCGAGGGCCCCGGCGGCGCTCGCGTTCGGTTGGGCAAGCGCTCCTCCGGCCAGTGGATGGGGGGCGCCGGTGGCGCGGGCCACCTCTCGCTGGCCCGCGGTGAGGCGCGCGTGGTGGTCCGAAAGGGCGAGGGCTCGGCGCGGCTGACCACGAAGGGGCTCCGGGTCGCTGTGTCCGCGCGAGGCTTCACCGGGAACACGTCGGTCAAACGCAGCCGAAAAAAGACGCAGATCGCGGTGCGCGTCGGGTTTGCGGACGTCACGACCAAGGGCGCGACCGTCCGTGTCAACGGTGGACAGGTCATGACGGTCTTTGACAACGGGACGGTCGAAGGTCCGCGCTCGGTGGGCTCTGCCCGGCTCGGGGCGCGCGAGGGGAAGCGGACACGGATCTACTATGACAAGCGCCCGCGGCGCATCGCGTTTCGCTGGGCCGGGGCGGGGGGCGCGGAGGCGACTCTGGAGGTCGCCCGCGATGAGGCGTTCACCAAGGTCGTGATGAGAGAGCCCCTGGAACAGAACAGCTTCACCCTCGCGTCTCCGCAAGGCACGTATTACTGGCGGGTGATTCGTGATGGAGTGAAGGGGGCGATTGGCGTTGTCCGGTTGCGCGGCGACCCGTCCCTCGGCCGCAGCAACGCGTCGGTGAAAAACAGGGTTCGGGACACTGGAAAGGAGACTCGAATCTACTTTCAGGGGCCGCACCCGCGGCTGACCTTCTCGTGGCGCGAGAGCGACGGGGCTGCGACGTACCAGATGAGGCTGTATCGAAGCGCGAACCTGTCGTCGGCGCTGGTGCAGAAGACGACCAAGAAGAACTACGTGACCTTGCCGCCCAACAAGCTCAAGGAGGGGACCTACTTTTGGTACCAGTCGGCCCACGCGGAGGACGGCGCCGAGCTCAGCACGGGCCAGATGAACAAGCTGTCGCTGACCTTCGACAACAAACTCCCGACGTTGCGCATCGACTCGGCGCGGGGCGGCAGGGTCAGCGGTGTCGCGG
>JAAZYN010000475.1 GCA_014239625.1 Myxococcales bacterium
TGTGTTGAACTGACGTATGGCGGCGACGCGGGCCTGCTTGACCCTCCCCGGGTGATCGCCGCTCTTACCGTACCAGCGGAGGTAACGCTCCAAGGCGAAGGGCTTTGGGTCCTTTTTGTTGATGAGCGCGAAGACCGCCTCGGGGAGCAGCGCGTCCCTCACCTCGGCCTCATGGTAGGTGCGCATCCCATGGCTGCTCTGGAGGTAGTCCCGGAGAGCCTCCCAGTGACCCGCGTCGCGCGCGCGCTCGAACCGTCGCTGGTCGCGCCAGGCGTCTTGCTGCGGAAAGAAGAGCACCCCGGCCAGCAGCCCCACGATGGCGGGGATGACCCAGGGGACCCGCTGGATCCCGCGGCGGCCGTGGAGTCGCGCTTTCAGGACGCCCATCAGGCCGCCCAGGAGCATCGCCCAGCTGAGCGCTCCCATGGTGGCGCCGAGCCACACGCCGTAAGGCAGGATCACCTCGAGTTTGCCCGGCCGCTGGAACAGCGTCTCGGCCAGGCCGGAGGACTCCGCGCTCTTGTTGATCCCGACGCTGAGGTAGACGATCATCGCCAGGCCGGTCGCGGCGATGATGGCGGCGCGGGTGCTACTCGGGGGGCGGTCTTTTTCGTCGGGCATGGACACGTACTTTCCGGAACGTCGAGGGGTCCTGCCGCACCGGCGCAGGTTGTCGTGCCAGCGGGGGGCGGCCTGGGACGGGGCGGCGTCAGGTCTGGTTGTCTCTGTCGAGGGAACCGCTATCGTAACCCAACTGACGCCTTCTGCGGGACACAACGAGAGCGGTGCATCGTGAGCGATCGAATCAAGCAGCATTACGAGGCGTATCCGTACCCCTCACGCATCACCGACGGCACGCGGAACGTCTTCGGCCCCCTCGAGGAGCTCGAGGTGCTCAATCACTACGTCCTCGGTGGCGCGCGGGACTGGGCACGCCCGCTGCGGGTGCTGGTGGCAGGTGGCGGCACGGGCGACGCGTCGACGGCCTTGGGAAAGCAGATGCAGGCGCGCGGGATCCCGGGCGAGGTGGTCTACATCGATCTGTCGACCGCGTCCCGGGAGGTGGCCGAGGCGCGGGCGCGGCATCAAGGCCTCGCCAACGTGCGCTTCATCACCGGTTCGCTCCTCGACCTGCCGACGATGGGCCTGGGTGAATTCGACTACATCAACTGCTCTGGCGTTCTCCATCACCTGGCCACCCCGGGAGACGGGGTCCGAGCCCTGGAGTCGGTCCTCGCCGAGGGTGGCGCGATGGGGATCATGGTCTACGGCGAGCTCGGCAGGACCGGGGTCTACCACGCTCAGGAGATGCTCCGCATGCTCTGTGGGAGCGAGGCGCTGCCCGAGCAGGTGGTGATGGCCAAACGGTTGCTGCCCGCCTTGCCTCACTCCAACTGGCTGGCCAAGAACAGCGAGCACCGGTTCACCGAGGAGCTCGACGACGCCGAGATCGTGGACCGCTTCCTTCACAGCTGTGATCAGGCCTACCGCGTGCCGGGTTGCGCCAGCCTGATGGCAGCTGGCGGGCTGCGCATCGTCGAGTTCGTGCCCCCGCTGCTCTATCGACCCGAGGTCTTCATCGCGGACCCGGTGGTCTTGGCGCGGGTCCAGACCATGGAACGACTCGAGCAGTACGCGTTCGCAGAGCTGGTCAGCGGCGTCGTGTCGAAGCAGAGCTTCTTTGCGGTGCGCGAGGGCGACGCGGCGGTGCCTCCGTTGACCTTGGACGACCGGTCCGCGGTGCCGGAGCTGCTCCCGATGGGCGGCGCCGCCCTGGCCGATCGGGTGAAGAGGACTGGGGCGCTGCAGCTGACTCTAGGGGCGGTGACCTTCTCACAACCCTACGTCTTGAGCCCCGTCACCGAGCGCTTCCTGCGCGGCATCGACGGGCTGACGTCCCTCGAGCAGCTGTGCGAGCAGGCGCTGGGCGAGGAGCCGACGCCCGAGGCCTACCGCACGTTCACCACCCGGATCGCCACCATCTTCAACCTGCTCAACAGGACCACGGGGCTGGTGCTGCATCGGGGCGATTGAGGGGTTCGCCGCGGCCACACGACGGGCGACATGTGAACGCGCCAGAGCACAGCCTGGGGACCGCCTGGCTCGGCCCTCTGGCGCTGCGGCGCTTTGTGATTGAACCGGGTGCCGGCGCCTGGTACCGATGGCGACTCACCCATCGCCATCCGGTGAAGGCCATGACGTCTACCCATTTTCTCAGCTGGCGTGCCTCCTTACCCAGCCTGCTCGCAGCCCTGACGCTGACCGCGGCGGCCGCCTGCGACGACGGCGCGACGACCGCTCCGTCCCCGGGGGACACCGGCGCCGACGCGGTGGCGGAGGTCGTCGGGGACGGCCAGAGCGACTCCGGCCCCGCCGACGTCGCCGAGGTGCCGGGGCTCGGGATCGACTACGCGGCCAGCGCGTCGGGCTCGACACCCCGCTACGATCCCGCGGCCAGCGACTGGCTGGCCGTGGGGTGGCCCAACGACCGTTGGCTGGGCGCCGATGGCCACCCGGACCTGACCAACTTCCCGAACACCCAGGATCTGGAGCTCCTGCAGATCTACCTCGATTACGGGCACGAGGTGTTGGACGGTTGGTCCCTCAACGGGGCCGTCTACATTCAGTTCGACGGGCTGATCAACGAGCCGTCGCTGCCGAGCGCCGAAGACAGCATGGACGATCCGAAGGCGTTGGTGCAGTTGGTCAACGTCACCCCGGGGAGCCCGCGCTACGGCGAGCAGATGCCGTTGCAGTTCAAGTGGTATCAGGACGGGTCCGACAAGTTCTGGGGCGAAAACACGCTGGGCATGCGGCCGGTGTCCGGCTTCCCTCTGGCCGAGGGGGAGACCTATTGCGCCATCGTCACCCGCGGCATGCGGGACGCCAACGGTCGGTATCTGGGCGTAGAGCCGGCGTTTCAGGAGGCGCTGGCCAGCGACACCCCCCACCTGGCGGACCTCAACGCGTGGCTCGCAGGCTCGATGCTCCTGGCGGAGGACATCGCCGTAGCGAGCTGCTTTACCGGTCAGCGGGCCACCGACGAGCTGCGCTCGGTGCTCGCGTTCCTGGAGCAACAGCCGCTGCCCCAGATGACCGACATCGAATACCTTAACTCGGCGAACGTCCATCACGAGTTCCGGGGGCACTACGTGGCGCCCAACTTCCAAGCGGGCGTCAAGCCCTACGAGGCGGACGGCGATCTGCGCTTCGACAGCGACGGCGACCCGATCATCCAGCTGGACGAGGAGATTCGGTTCCTGCTGATGGTGCCCAAGCCCGGCCCGTTCCCGATGCCGGCCGCCGGCTATCCGGTCGTCACGTATGCCCACGGGACCGGTGGTAACTACGACACGTGCAAGACCAGCGTCGGTCCGCCGCTGGTCAAAGAGGGGGTCGCCGTCATCTGCATCGACCAGCCCCTGCATGGTGAGCGCGGGCCCGACGGGCAGGAGCTCGACGAGCTGTCGTTGACGATCTACAGCTTCAACTTCCAGAACGCCCGAGCGGGGCGCATGTCCTTTCGCCAGAGCGCCATCGACACCATGTCGCTGACGCGCATGATCGCCGGGGGCAACTTCGATCTGGACGGCACGGAGGTGGACGGCAGCCCCTTTGCGGACACCGGCATCACGTTCGACCCCGAGGGGATCCTGTTCTTCGGCCACAGCCACGGCGGGCTGAGCGGCGCGCTGGCGTTCGGCGTGGACCCCGAGCTCTCCGGGGGCGTGCTCAGCGGCGCTGGGGGAGTGATGATCGAGACCATCTTGCGGCGCGAGGACCCCGACATCGGTGGGATCGCTCGGGCGGCGCTTGGGATAACCTCGGATCACTTCGACAGCTTCCACCCCGCGCTGACGCTGGTCCAGATGCTGGTGGACGCGACCGATCCCATCAACTACGCGCCGTACTGGTTCAACCCACGGGCCGGCGGTACGGCGAAGCACCTGTTCGTGACCGAAGGCACCGCCGATCACGCGACCCCGGGGATCGG
>JAAZYN010000476.1 GCA_014239625.1 Myxococcales bacterium
GAGGCGATGTACTCTGCCAGGCGAATGATGGCCGGCAGCCGAGACGTCGGGGTGCCGCGGTCCGAGTGGTGGGTGCTCACCGCCAGGGGGATCACCTCCGGCACGCCCCAGGAGCGACAAATGTCTGCTCCCGCCGTCTCGTGGACGGTCTCGATGGCGCGCCAGACCTCGCTGATGTCCGGGACCGCTTCGCCCCGCGGCACGTCGCTCAACAGAAACAGCGACGCCGCGATGCCAACATCGTGAACCAGCCCCGCCAAAAACGCCCACTCGTGACCCTTCCCCAGATACTGCGCCACGTAAGCCGTCGCCAGGCTGTGCCGTCGTAAGGCCTCCATCGTGTCGGCGTACCTCGGGGCGCGGAACACGCGCATGTCCATGGCCACCTGGAGCACCATGTTGCGGAGGGTCTTGACCCCCAGCCTGACTACGGCTGCCCGGAGGGAGGCGACCTGCTGGGTGCCCCGGTACATCGCCGAATTGGCGAGCTTGAGCACGCGCCCCGCCATCAGCTGATCCTGCTCGAGCACCTCGACGATCTCGTCGAGCGCGATGTCCGGGTTGCGCGACAGCTCGATCAGGCGAAGCGCCACGCTGGGGAGCTTAGGTGGCTTGTATTGGCCGGAGCGAAAACGCTCCATCAACTCGCGGCCGAGGTCCCGCTCGGTAACGAGTATCGACTCGTAGCCCCGTACCTTGTGTCTCGGACCCATCAGGCCTCCGCGTTGGCCGTCGATCATCGCAACGGGTGAGTGCGGCTCGTGCTGGAGAGCGTCCTCCATGAAGGAGCCCTGCCCCCTAGATTACGCTGCCAGAGCCTCCTTGGCCAGATTCGAGTGCGACCAAGGCGCTCGGCTGCTATTCCGTGCGCGCCATCGCCTGACTCGGTGGAGGCAGGGAGGGTGGGGTCGAGTGTCCCCACCTGAGGCCCGGAGAGACGCCGTGAGGTGGGTCATCCAGACCCCATGTGGAGCGGTAAGTTCTTTGTAAACAGACACCTAAGATGGGTGGATCGCATCTTGCTTTGACGCTCGTCGAACGAATGACGCTGCATATCCACTCGAGGAGATCGCTCCAATGAATGCCCAGACGTTTCTCACGGTGCTCGCCACGACCTGCCTGGTCGTCGCTTGTAGCGCCGCCCAGGACACGCCCCCCACGGCCGCTCCAGCAGGTGATAAATCGCCCGGTGTTGACGGCGCCAAGGCCGATCACTGGAGCCCCCAAGACAGCCCCAGTCTGTTCAGCGATGGATTGGAATACCGGCTCAACGAGCTCCCCCTGGAGGGCGAGGCGACCAATGTCCCATGGGCCTCGAGCTACTGGCCGGTCTACCAGGACAGCCTCAATCACCGTTGGCAGGGCGCGGACTCCCTCTCGACCGCGGCAAAGTATGGTGAGGCGTTTGGCGTCGAGGGGATCGAGGACAAGGTCTCGAGACATCACGGCATCGACAAGTACAAGAGCCGCACGGCATGTAAGACTGACGATGAGTGCAACTCCGACCTGGCAGAGGCCTGCGCCAAGCGCCACGGCGCAGAGGGCGGCTTCTGTATCCCGACCTGGTGGGGGATTTGCCACGCCTGGGCGCCGGCGGCCATCTTGCATCCTGAGCCGCTGCGCCCGGTGACGCGCAATGGCGTCACCTTCGAGATCAACGACATCAAGGCGCTCGTGACGCTGATGAACGACAAGGCGGCCTATCGGTTCGTCTCCCTGCGCTGCGACGCCAGCGAGTCCCAGGGTGAGATCGAGTACGACCAGTGGCAGCGCCCCACCGGCGCGGACAAGGCGTGTAAGGACACCAACCCCGGCACGTATCACGTGTTGCTGACCAACTACCTGGGCCTACAGGGGCAGTCGTTCGTGGAGGATCGTACCTTCGACGCGGAGGTGTGGAACCAGCCGCTGCGTGGCTATCGCATCACGGAGATGACCGAGGTGACGGCGCAACAGGCCAACCAGTTGGTGGGCGTGCAGCCCGAGGGCGAGTTCGCGCCCGCCGAGCACAGCGCCGAGGGCACGCTGGCCAAGGACGCCTGGCATCACGAGGCGGCTTACGACGTGGCCGGCGGGCAACGGGTCTCGGTGATCATGACGGGCACCCACGACGCCGACCTCTACGTCCGATTCGACGCACAGCCCAACGCCGAAGACTTCGAGTGCCGTCCCTGGCAGAGCGGCAGCGACGAGACCTGCGAGCTGACGGTCCCCGCTGACGCGCGCCAGGTGTTCGTGAGCGTCCTCGGCTATTCCGAGCAAGAGGCCGAGTTTTCCGTCGAGACCACTATCGGCTCGGACGACCCCATGTTGGGGATCCCCACCGAGTACTCGTTCAACGCCAAGGCCACCTCATTTCGCAAGGTCACACTCGAGGTGGACTACATCGCCGAGTCGGAGTCCGATGAGGACGGGAACCTGGCGAGCCGCATCGATCATTACACTCGAACCGACACCTACGAGTACGTCCTGGAGCTCGACAAAGACGACAAGATTCACGGGGGCGAGTGGATCAACGGGAGCAAGAAGTTTCACCCCGACTTCCTGTGGTTGCCCACCGGCCGCTTCACCAGCGGCAGCGGCAACGTCGCGGGTGGCGCCATCCGCAAAGACATGATCACCAGCCTGTTGAACGAGTCGATGGCGCCGGTTGGCGACGACACGAGCGGCCCCAAGGTGGTGACCATCGAGGAGAGCGGCAGCGTCGCCAAGGGCGACTGGAAGCACTTCGGCCCCTTCGAGGCCACCGGCGACACCTTCAGCGCGAGCCTCACCGGCAGCGGTGACGCCGACCTCTATGTGCGAAAAGCCGCGCAGCCCACCTCGGCGGAGTATGAATGCCGGCCATATGACAGCGGCTCGGAGGAGAGCTGCGTTGTCAACGGCGCCACCACCTACTATGTGTCCGTCAATGGGTACTCGGCGTCGGAGTTCAAGCTGGTGGTCAGTTGGACAGAGCCCGGTGACGACGATGACACGGCCGAGCCGGTCCAGATCGCCCACCTGAGCGAAGCGGGCAGCGTGGCCAAGGGCGAGATGAAGACCTTCGAGCTCGACGTGGTGGCCGGTCGGCTGGTCGTCGTCACGACGATCGCAGCCCAGGACGTCGACCTTTACGTGCGCATGCACAAGGTCCCCACCCGCTCGACCTATGACCAGCGCGGCTACACGGCTAGCGGCAATGAGACGCTCCGGGTCATGCCGACCGCGACGGGCAAGCTGTTCATCGCCGTGGACGGTTACGTGGCCAGCGACTTCGAGCTGAAGACCAGCGACTGACCGATGGGCGTGTTCCGCGACGCCGTCGTCATGTCGCCGCCAGCGCCTGGGCGGCCTCCCTCCAGGTCGGGTGATGGAAGGTGAACCCTGCGTCCAGGAGGCGCTTGGGGACCACCCAGCGGCTCTTGAGCAGCAGCTCCGTCTCGGTGCGCATGAAGACGGCGCCGATCTCGAGCATCCAGGCCATCGCCGGTAGCCCCCAGGAGACGCCCCGGGCGCGCCGCAGGTCGCGCATGAAGTCCCGATTGGTGACCGGGTTCGGCGAGCAGACGTTGACGGCCCCGTCCAACGCGTCGTTGGCGATGATGAAGTCCAGAGCTCGGCAGAAGTCGTCGATATGAATCCACGAGACCCGCTGGTTGCCGTTGCCCTGAGAGCCCCCGAGGCGCCACTTGACCAACGTCGAGAGCACGGCGAAGACCCCCCCAGCGGACGGATCCATGACCATCGCAGCGCGCAGCAGGACCGTTCGCGTCTGCGGGACAGGCGCGCGCCTGGTCTCGGCCTCCCAGCGGCGGGCGACGTCAACGCTGAAGTGCCATGTGTCGGGTATCCCCGGCTCAGTCGGCGCGACTCCGATCCAGAATGTCGGCGCCTACGGTCAAGAAGTGAAAGACACCATCGTCAGAGTGCGAGCGCTCGACCGCGAAAATCTACAGGAAATCGTCTTCGACGCTGCCGAGTGCCACTTCGCCTATCGCCAGAGCC
>JAAZYN010000477.1 GCA_014239625.1 Myxococcales bacterium
GGCGCTGATTCGAGTTACAGCGGCCAGGCCTTCGTCTCAACCGATGGTGGCGTCACCTGGAGCGCCGCCACGACCCAGCCGCCAGGGGCGTGGGGCCTGACTTCCATAACCGCCAGCGGCGCGGACTGCTCCTACGCGACGGGCAGCGGCGGCGTCTGTGCCGCGGGCGAGTCCTGTGGCGCGCTCATCGCGGGCCTGGCTCCCAACCACGCCCCCACGGTGGAGTACCAATGCCTCAACAACAGCAACGCCGAGGGCGAGGCCGCCCCGTCGTTGGCGCTGGGGGCCGTCTGCGACCCAACCCTCGAGGATGCCGCTGGCAACCCCGTCGAGCAATGCCTGCAGGGGCTGTGCTTTCAGGACAAGGTCGACGGGCAGGGCTACTGCTCCAAGATCTGCGACCCGGCCAGCGACACCTGCGCCGCGGACATGCAGAGCGCCGGCAACCCCACGCCCACCGCCTTCTGCGACGCCATCGTGACGCAGCCCCGGCTGGGCGCCTTCGAGGCGAACAGCGGCTCGTGGAACGCCTGCCGCAAAGACGAGAACTGCTCGCCATGCCTCAACCACGCCTTCTGCCCAGGGGACCGCGTCTGCATCAACCTCGGTGCCGATGACGACACCCTGAGCGACTACCGCTGCGTGCCGAGCTGCACGGACGCCTCTGACTGCACCGACGGCGACGCGCCGGCCGAGTGCAATCTCGGCAAAGACGGCTTTGACACCGAAGCGATGGGGTGCTTCGACCCGGGCGTCTCGTCGCCGGTCAACTTCTGCGTGAACTAAGCCAGAAGGTATTCAGTTGACGCTGACCGCCGGTCGACTTCTGTCGGCCGGCGGTTTGCTTTTGGTCCATCGGGTGCTCAGGCTGTGGAGGTGACGTTCTTCTGTCGGCTCCTGGTCCAAGCCGTGGTCGTGGCCATCGCCGCGAGCGCTGGGTCGAGCTGCGTGGATGCGATCCGTGACCTGATCGGCGCCCCGGATAGTCCCGCGCCACTGGGCGGCGACGCGCCCACTGACCTGCCGACCCCGGAGCTGCCCGAGCTACCCGATAGCGATGCCGCTCAGCCCTGCACGGAGGCTGCTGACTGTCTCTCCCTGGACGACTGCTGCACCCGCGGTTTCTGCTACCAGGGCACGTGCCAGCTCACCTGGCTGCCGGATTGCTGCACTCAGCAGGGGTCGTGCGCCGTCTCCGCCCCATTCTATTCGGCGTATTGCGACACGCCCTGTGGCGAGGGGAGCTGCGTCAAGTCGCTCGTGCTCCCGGAGAGCTGTGAGGCGGAGCCCGCGTATCGGTTCGACCCGGCGGTCGCGTCTCTGACCGACCTCATCGTCACCGACCCGGCGCCCGATGACACCGTGAGTTGGCAGCTCTCGACCCGACGCGGCCTGGAGGGGCGCCGATCACTGTATGCCGGTGACGTGCGGTGTCCGACCTATCACACGGGGCCCCTGGACGCCGCCTGCGAACCGACGCCGAGCGCCATCGCGTCGCCTGTGGAGTTGGCGTTCAGCACTCAGCCGTTCACCCTGGCCGCTGACCGGCCGTCGGTGCTGCGGGTTTGGCTGTGGCTGGATCTGGAGGACACCCAGCGGGCAGGCGGTCTGACCAACGCCTTCGATGGGCTCGAGATCGGCGTCCGCCGCACCGCGGCGAGCTATACTCGCACCGTGTGGTCCACCCGTGAGGCGCCCGTCGAGCAGGGCGCGTGGGTGCCGGTGATCGTCGACCTCAGCCAGGACGCTGGGGTCGAGGTCACGCTGTGGTTTATATTTTCTACCCTGGACGGCCTCGATAATCACCACGAGGGGGTCTATGTGGGCTCCATCGAGGTGCTCACGCCATGCGTCGGTGACCGCACGTGCCCACTCGACAGTGTGTGCGTCCGCGGTCTGCGGGTGCCCGTCGCCGGGACGGGCGACGACCTGTGCGTTCAATCCTCTGACCCACCGGGGGAGCCTTGCCAGCCCTGCGAGAGCGTCGATGAGTGTGTCACGGTGGACGCGTGTGATACCGCGGCCTGCGCGCAGGGGCGGTGCCTGACGGTTCGGGAGTTGACGCCGGAGTGCTGTACTCCCGACGAGCGCTGGCCGGAGCCGCCGAGCTTCGAGAGCGTGCAGGGCGAGGGTTGGATCTACGACCCGCCCATCTCCGAGTCGACCTCAGGGCAGTGGCACCGGTCCCAGCAGCGGGCCTTCGATGGCGCCTGGTCGTTGCGATTCGGGGTGCCGGGCGAGGTCGTCACGGCGTTGCCGGGTCAGTCGGGCGAGCAGCTGGTGTGGTCACCCCCGTTTACCGTGCCCGACGACCAGCCGGTGCTGCGATTCGCGCTGTGGCTGGCCACTGAATGGGACGCCGCACCCAGCGCCTCCAACCCTCTCGGGCTCGACCGCTTGAGTCTCCGCGTGGGGCTGCCTGGGGCCTCTACGCCGCCGGCTGAGATCTGGGGCTCTGAGCTCCTGGGCGGAACGACGCAGGGCGCCTGGGTCGCGGTCGAGGTGTCATTGGCTCTGTTTGCGGGGCTGGAGGTGACCTTGGGGGTTCATTTCAGTACCGCAGACGAGGCGGTCAATGATTCCGAAGGGGCATACCTCGATAGCGTTAGCGTAGTGCGCCGTTGTCCGGCGTGCGATCCCGACGACCCGGGCTGCGACGAGGGCCGCCTCAGGTAAGCCTTGACCCCCTCCTTTGCCGCGTGTTACGCACCGCCCGCCTCACCCGGGAAGCCCCCGAACGGGGCGCCAACGCGGGCTTACAAAGGGTCACCAAAGGCATGCTCCAGCACCTCTCCGACATAGAGGTCCCTGTAGTTCAGGCGGGATTGGTAGACCTCGACGGAAGTTATATCTTTCTTGTCGGGCTCTTCCTTCTGTTCTTCGCCGTTCTCCACGGGCTTGTCGTCAAACCCATGATTCAGGCGCATCAGCGCCGGTACGACTCAATGGAGGGCGCCCGCCACGAGGCGGAGGCCATGGATCTGCGCGCGGCCGAAGCCGCGAGCGCCTACGAGACGACGCTCGACTCCGCCCGCCAAGAGGCGGTGAAGCTGCGGGAAGGCTTGCGCGAAGAGGGCGAGGCCGAGGGTCGCTCCCATCTGGCGCAGGCGCGCCAGGCGGTCGCCCGGAAGACGAAAGAGGCGCAGGTGCGCCACGGCGCCGCGATGAAAAAGGCTCAGACCGAGCTCGAGGCTCGCGCTTCGGAGCTCGCCGACGACATCGTCCAGTGCCTCATCGGCAAGGCGGGGGGCTGAACGTGAGACGCACGACTGCACTGACGGCCCTGCTCATGACGCTGTCGTCTCCCGCGCTGGCCGCCGGTGGCGGCTTCGTCATGGAAGTGCACGGTTACTACATCGTCGACTTCATCGTCTTCGTCGGGGCCCTGTACTACTTCTTGAAGAAGCCCCTGGCGTCCTTTCTCGAGAACCGCCGCGCGGCCGCCGCCAAGGAGATGGACGAGGCCGCCGAGATCAAGAGCAAGGCGGAGGAGCGGCTGGCGCGTTACGACAAGCAGCTGGCGTCTCTGGATGAGACCCGCGAAGAGCTCAACAAGGAGTTCACCCGAGACGGTGAGGTCGAAAAAACGCGGGCCCTCGATGACGCCAAGGCGACCTCCGAGCGGCTGCAGCGCGAGCAAGAGCGGAGCCTCCAGCAGGAGGCCGCGAAGCTCGCCGGCGGTCTGGAGACCGAGCTGGCCACCCGCGCGCTGGAGCTCGCCGAAGAGAAGATCGCGACGAAGCTCACCCCCGGGGTCCATCAGGCGCTGGTGGCACAGTTCATCGCCGACCTGGGTCGGATCGACTCCCTGGACGATTTTCGTAAGGCGGAGGGGTAGACGCGTGGCCGAAGGCAGCAAGATAGCGAGGCGGTATGCGCAGGCTCTCCTGGAGCTCTGTGACGACGCCAAGAACCACTCGGTCGTCGGCAAGCAGCTCGGCACCTTTGTCACCGCGTATACCAAGAGCGACGAGCTGCGGAGC
>JAAZYN010000478.1 GCA_014239625.1 Myxococcales bacterium
GCGCGCCCCTCGTCGCCGTACACCGAGGTCAGGCCGCGCTTGTCGGTCAGCGTGAAGCCGCAAGGGCCGGTCCCGCAGACCGCGGCGCTGGCGACCACGTGGTGCCAGGACTCGATCTCGGTTCGGTAGGTCGAGCCCTGGGCTCCGTAGGCCCCGGAGACGGCGATCAGGCGCTGGCCGTCCAGGCAGAAGCGGTCCTCGGCCGTGTAGGTGACGGCGGTGCGCTGGCCGTCGGTGGCCAGGTTCTGCCCGCAGCGAGTGATCTGGGACAGGCCGCCCAGGCTCCAGCCCTGGCCCAGGCGCCCGTTGGCCGACTGATTGTCGTAGTGAAGGTTCAGCCGCGGGTGAGCCCCCTGAATGCCCGGCGGCACCTGGAGGTCCACGCGATACCGCGCGACCCCGTTGCGGTCCACGTTGAACTGGCCGGGCAAGGAGCCGGGCGTGGAGGCGGCCGCGCCGAGACCTGTCAGGGTCAGCGCGACGCCACATAGGAGTGATGGCACATGGTTCCAGCGAGCAGACATATCTCTCCCTCAAATCTCTCTCGTGGAGATCTCTCTCATGGTCGAGGTGAAGCGGCGGCGCGCGCCGGTGAGACCGGCGGACCGGGCGGACCGGAGCGCGCCGCCGCGCGGTGGACGTGGTCTTTAGAAGAAGTCCAGCGCGTCTTCGTTGAAGTTGGAGTCCAGGGTTTTGAGCGAGCAGGTGCTGGGGTTCAGCTCGTACGGGTCGCAGGTCATGGAGTTGACCAAGCCCAAGTCCTCGGCGCTGACCTCGCTGACCTCGGGCGTCCCCGGCGGCGGTTGATAGGAGATGGTGCAGGCGACTATAATGTCCTCCCCGTCACACGCCAGGCCGTGGTGATACCCGCAGATCTTGTTGGGCGTGCTTTCGCCCACGCGGTTGCATTCGACCACGTAGTTCTGCGCGTTGTTGCCCGTCACGCTGGGAGTCCACCACGTGCAGCAGCCCGACATGGGGTTGTGCATCTGGAAGCTGATGGCGTCGCTGCTGTCGTTGGTGGTCTGATAGATCAGGTGCATTTGCGGCCCCTGATCGTCGCCGTGGTTGCCCTGGGCCTTGATGAACACCGCCGGCGAGGCCGGCGAGCTGATGTCGATTAACGACGGCGGCCCGTAGACCCAGTTGCCCGCGACGTTCGCGTACTGAAGCTTCAGCGGCACGCGGGTGTCGTTGGTCAGGTTGATGGCGACCGTGATGCCGTCGTCCTGCAGTCCCAAGCAGCTGGTGCCGTACTCGTCCGGCTCTTCGAACGACTCCGGCGCCTTGGCGAACGTCGTGGTCAGCACGCACACGCCGTTGCCCTCGATCTTGCCCTCGATGACGATCGTGGACTGGGGCTCGCCGCTGGCGCTCCACGCCCAGTAGTTGCCGCTGTCGGCGCCTGACACGTCGACCAGCCCTTCGCACAGGTCCTGGCGATAGTGCACCGCCAGCTGCGTCCCCGAGGCGGTCGTGAAGCCGACCGCCCCGCGCGCGTCGTCGCCCGCCGCGGTCGCCAGCACCCGCTTGGCGCCCTTCTTCTTCCCCTTAGCCGCCGGGAGCTGGGCGTTGACGCCGTCGTAGCCCAGCCCGCTGTCGTCGCGCAGCGAGGTTAAGCGCAGCTCCTCGTCGAGCTGGTTGTTCACCTTCAACACCAGGCGCGGCGAGGGCGCCGCCGACGCCACGGCCGCGTGAGCGGCTCCCACCCACAGCAACGACACGGCAACAAATAACATAACTTTACTCAACATGGCGCAACTTCTCCTACTTTGTGATGTGGCTCTTCGGAATCGGCGATGGGATGCTTGAGCCAGCACCCTCGCCCAGTGAGTGAAGCGTGCCGAAGGGAGCGTCGATCGCATATTTCACGACCTCACCGAATATTACCGGCGATAACACGGCCACCCTGACCGCGCCCCCGGTGCCTGATCTTGAAGGGCCTTCGGGCCTCGCAAGCTCCGCCAGAAGCTCATCGTCCGTCCTGGCATCACGGACACGGGCACGATGACCGTCAGGACATTGGGTGAACGCGTCGCCAAGCCCGCGACGAGGCGGCGTCGTTTGGCGTACCTCAAGCTGCTGGAGAGCTCGGCGAAAACCGAAGCGCTCCCGCATTCCCCGCCGGAGCTCTCCCACTCGGGACACCGGACGCTGTCCGGAAACGTCCGGGACATGTCCTGCTGCCACGCGGCCACGCGGAACCCTCACGCAGCCGGTCAGCATGGTTGACGCCAGGATTCGCCAGGCGTTTCGGCCCAGGTCAAGGCGGGCCGACGCAGGACTGGCGGGGGTCAATTCAAGGAGGCCCAACGCAAAAGCGGGGTCGAACAAGCCCCGGATGATGGTATCAACCGTGTTGATCGGCGGAGCCGGATAACCAGAATTGATCCGCTATTTTAGCCAGTTACAATTCACCGACGTGCCCCGGCCTGGATTGGCACGCTTCCTGCGTGGTCAGGTGTTCGTTGCACGGAACGACCAACCAATCCACTGGACACAGCGCGCGACCTGATGAACTCGACGGCGCTCGAGCGGATCTGAATCTGGGCCGGCCTACGCCGGTCCTGGCGGAGCAGGACGGCGGTCGTTTCTACGACTCAGCGGTCGCGCGAAGGAAGGCATCCATGGGTATGCTCGAACAAAACGGACACTGGCTCACCCTGAGCTCACGGTTTGACGTCGGACGGAACCCGACCTGCGCGCTCCACATCCCGGATCGACGGATCTCTGGGCGCCACGCCCAGCTGGTCTGGACCAGCGGGGGCTGGAAGGTCCGCGACCTGGGCAGCACCAACGGGACCACCGTGAACGGTCAGCGGCTCGCGGCAGGCCGAGACTACGTGCTCCGACAGGGGGCGACGCTGGCCTTCGGAGATGCGATGCATCGGTGGGTACTCGGGCATGCGTCCCCGCCCCGGGCGCTGGCGATTGGGGGGTCGGGCCGGCGCCGGCTCGCGGAGGGGGGGCTGCTCGCGCTGCCCGACGATGACGACCCCGCGGCGGTGATCGTTGAGCATGAGCCGGGGTCCTGGCTGGCGGAAATCGACGGTGTGCCGCGTCAAGTGATGGACCAGGAGTGCCTCGTGGTGCGCGGGCAGAGCTGGCGACTGAGCCTCCCACGGACCTGGAAGCAAACCTGGGAGTCCGAGCAGGTCAACCCCCTCGGGCTGCGTTTTGAAGTCAGCCGGGACGAGGAGTACATCCGCCTCAGCCTGCTTAGCCGCAAACAAGAGATGGCCGCCCGGTCGCACCACTACATGCTGCTGTTGCTGGCCCGAGCGCGGCTGGCTGACCGCGACGCGGGGCTGCCGCCAGGGGCTGCCGGCTGGCTCTACACCGAGCAACTCTGCCAGATGCTGCAAAAGGACGTCCACCAGGTCAACGTCGCGGTTCATCGCGCGCGCCGGCAATTTTCCGAGCTGGATGTGGTTGGATCCAACCGTGTGATCGAGCGCCGTCGGCTGACCCGTCAACTCCGGATCGGGATTGAACAGCTGGTGGTCGAGCCGCTGCAGTGACTGAACGTCACGCCAGCGCGCTGTGAATCCAGGGTGCCCCGTATGTTCGTGCCTCCTGCTCCGACACGCCCGCCATCGTCGCCAGCATGGACCCGACCCCCCATCGAGTCGGTCATGGCCGAACTGCCACATCAAGAGCCTCCCGTGATCCTGGCTGCGCACGGCAGGCACCGCCGGCTCGAAGGCCGGCCATTGATCGGCCGCGGGCACGGGATTCGCTTGCGAATTTCAGCGGCCTGCTCGAGTCGCGTGTGGGAAGGTCGGCGTCGTCATTCAAGAGCGTCTTGGTTCGGAGCAAGGCGCGAACGCGCAGCGTTGCCTTCGACCTGAAGCTCGCTGCTCTCAGCTCCAGCTGTTCAACACGCACCACAAGGTGCGCCCGATCCCACGCTGTGGTCACGATGGTGATCGCGGCTCCGGTACCCGTGTCCAAGCGCGGGCCAGCA
>JAAZYN010000479.1 GCA_014239625.1 Myxococcales bacterium
CGGGGTGCGCCGCGTAGGTGCAACCCGAGGCGCTGCACGCGTCGTCGGTGCAGGGCTCGCCGTCGTCGCAGCCCGCGGGGTCGGGCACGCACAGCCCGGCTTGGCAGGAATCGTTGGGAGTGCACGGGTCGCCGTCGCCGTCGCAGGTCGTGCCGTCGACGGGCGCGCCGTCGTGGACACAGTCGCCGGTCGCGACATCGCAGCTGTCGGCGGTACACGGGCTGCCGTCCTCACACTCGATCTCCACGCCACCGCAGCCACCGGCCCCATCACAGGTGTCGGGCCCGGTGCAGGGGTTGTTGTCGTCACACGGCGCAAAGTTGGGGTTGAAGACGCACACCCCGCCGTCGCATTGATCATCGGTGCAGACGTCGCCGTCCTCGCATTGGCCGTTGTGCACGCAGCAGCCGGCGATGAGCGCTCCGGGCACGCAGGCGCCGGCGGTGCAGCTGTCGTCGAGGGTGCAGACGTTGCCATCGTCGCACGCGTCGCCCTCCAGCGGCGACTGAAAGCAGCCCGTCTTCGGGTCACACTTGTCGGTCGTGCAGGGGTTGCCATCGTCACAGGACAACAGATCGCCACGGCACGTGCCGGCGACGCACGCGTCGGGGCCGGTGCACTTGAAGCCGTCCGCGCACACCGTGCCGTCCTCGAGGGCGCTCACTTCGCAGAAGCCAGCGACGCACGTCGCCGTCTCACACTCGCCGAGCTCTTCGACGTCCACACGGCACGTCTCGTCGGTCACGCACGGAATCCTGGGCGCGTCGCCGACGTCGCCGGCAGGCCCGATCACCACGTCTGCGTTGATCCCTGCGCCACCGCCGTCGCCGGTGGTGTCGGTGCAGGCCGTCAGGTTCGCCAAGGCCGCGATGGCGACCACTCCAATGAAGTTCGACACGTATCGCATCCCTAGCCCATAGCACGGCCGCACCGCATCGTCGAAACGGATCTGGACTCAGCGTGCTCGGCTGGTGGCCACGGAGCCGCTCGGCCGCCGTGGTGCCCGTACCCGCGGAGCCCGGAGTGGGCACCACGCCCATGAATCATTGATCAGCGCAGGGGTCGCC
This sequence comes from Myxococcales bacterium, assembly GCA_014239625.1. GTDB lineage: Bacteria > Myxococcota_A > UBA9042 > PHBI01 > JAAZYN01 > JAAZYN01. The sequence continues at coordinate 1,068 of JAAZYN010000479.1, forward strand.
GGCCCGCCTCCGTGCGCTTGCGGTTCCACACTTGGAACGCTGGCGGATGCAGCTTGACGAGCTTGATGAGCTGGCTCGAGCTGCAGCCCAGGGCCGCCGAAGCGCCCACCGTCTCCCAGCCCTCGCGCTCCAAGACGTCCAACGCCTCCGCCAAGAGCGACGGGAAGTCACGGTGGCTGGGGTTGATAGACATCCTCCCCCTATGACAGCGCGAACGCCACAGCTCGCTCGGCCCATCGGCGCGGGGGCGCCGCACGCGCACCGCCAACTCCAACCGCAGCCGTGTCAAGGCGACCCTCTGATTGTCCTGGGCACGTCGCCGCTCACCAGCCTGTGCCTCGAGGCCGGTGGGTACATGGACCAGCGTGATCTTCGTCTCCACCTTGTTGCGATGCTGGCCGCCGGGACCCGACGTCCTCCCGCGCGTGAGGCGGCACTGCGACAACAGCGTAGGATCGTCGAGCTCGGTGGGATGAGGCGTCATCGCGGAGGCAGGATAAACGCGGTGAACGCCGTGGGCCAGCGCTCCCCTCGCAGAAGACGCAGCGCTGGCGCGTCACGCCCTCATTGTGGGAGGTGGGGATCTCGTTGGGGACGCGTCGCGTACCAGATCCAAGCGGCGGCCAGAAACTGGAGGGGCATCCGCAGCCACAAGGCCCACAACGGGAACTCCGCGAACAGCTCGGGGTGCATCAGCATGTAGATGTTGGCCGGGTATACCGCCACGAGCAGGGCCAGTAGACCCCAGCACGCCAAGCGCCGGGTGCGGCGCACCAGCAGGCCCAGGCCCCCCAGCACCTCGAACACCCCACTGATGTACACCAACGCCAGCGGCGCGGGCAGGTACGACGGCATGATCCGCACGTAGAAGGCCGGCGCGACGAAGTGATGGATGCCCACGTACGAGAACCCGGCCGCCAGCAGGATCAGGGACAGCCTGCGGCGTTTGCTTCGAGGAAACCCCAGGAGCTCGACGAGGCTCATCGATGACCTGCTCGAAGCGCAAGGCAGCCACCGCCGCTGCGGTCCCGAGAGGCGACGTCCAGGTCGTCGTCGCGGGGCCCGGACAGGGCCCGGCTGGCACGACGAGCGCTGGCTCCCGACGCCACACGCGACAGGCCTGGCGCCACCCCGCCTGGTCCGGCCGGGGCCGACGGCTGGGCGGTCGAGCAGATGGCGTCCGCCCCTCCCATGTCAGCTCGGGTCCCGGGCGGGAGCGCCAGGATCTCGATGAAGTCGCAACCGGTCTACTGGGCCGATGGGCGCAGCGACGGGCGGCGCAGGATCCGTCGTCGCGCCTTCCATCTCATCGGCGAGGCTGCCTCCCCTCGGGAGGTTCAGGTCGAACCCGACCTGCGCCCACAGATCCCGGTCCAACAGGTGGCTGACCCGCACGTTGCGGAGCGCGCTGAGCATGTTACCGCGGACGTTGTCGTTGTCGGAATGCAGCTCGGTGATGAGCCGCTTGATCTTCTGGCGCTTCAGGTTGTCCTGAGAGCCGCACAGGTCGCACGGGATGATGGGGAAGGCCTTGAGGCGCGCGTACTCCGCGATGTCGGCTTCGGCGCAGTAGGCCAGCGGCCGGATGACGACGTTGCGGCCGTCGTCGCTCCGCAGTATCGGCGGCATGGTCTTGAGCTGACCGGAATAGAACAGGTTCAGCAGTGTCGTCTCCAAGATGTCGTCGCGATGATGTCCCAGCGCGATCTTGGTGGCCCCCAGCTCCACCGCCGTCTGATAGAGGATCCCCCGCCGCAGGCGCGAGCACAGGCTGCAATAGGTCTTCCCCTCCGGGATCTTGTCGATGACCACCGAGTAGGTGTCGCGCTCGACCACGAGATAGCGAAACCCCCTCGACTCCAGATAGGCCGGCAAGACGTCGGCAGGAAAGCCCGGCTGCTTCTGGTCGAGATTCACCGCCACCAGGGTGAACTCGAACGGCACCACGTGCCTGGTGGCCTCGAGCAGCTCCAGCATGGCGTAAGAGTCTTTGCCCCCCGACAGGCACACCATGATGGTGTCGCCGGGCTCGATGAGCCCGAACTCTCGAGACACGCGGCTGAGGTTCCGCAGCAGCTTCTGTTCGAGCTTGGCGAGGGCCGCGCCGCTGTCGGGGGTCTTGGCGTTCATGGGCCAGTACTTACCAGACGCTTACGGGGCGGGCACCGAGATTCTGACGTCGACGGCGGGCTTGATCTTCAACGCCCCCAGCAGCGCGGAGAAGGGTTTGATGCCGAAGTCGGGCTGGTGGAGTCGGACCGTGGCCTCGAGGCGTCCGCCAGTGCGGGTGATCACGGCACTGATGGTGCGGGTCACGCCGTTGAGGGTGAGGCGCCCGGCCACGCTGAAGCCCTCACCGTCGGCGCGCAGCTCCGTGGCGGTGAACTGGATCCGCGGATGTTTCCGCGTCTTGAGCACGTCCTTGTTGATGCTCTTTTCGATCCTGCGCGCGTCGATCCCGAAGGCTGACGGGTTGTCGCGGCCGTCTTTCATCGCGGTCACGTAGCGAATGGAGCCCGCCTCAAAGGTGGCCTCGAGGGTCCCCGCGGCGACGTCCACGTTCATCGACCAGCTGCTGATCTTCAGCTTGAGGTCATGGGCGGCCGCCGACATCAACCCCTCTTTATAGGTGAACACCAAGCATTCCGCTGAGGACGCGTCGTAGCGGGCCATGATCGTCTCCCTGTGACCGTCGGACGTTGCCGTCGCGCCTATATCATAGAACTCTCATGGCGTGCGTCGCCTCCACGCCATCGCAGACATCATCGGTTCGCAGGCCGCGGTCGTGGCAGATATCGGATACGATCACGGTCACTTGTTGGCGATCCTTGCTCAGCGCAGGCCGACGTTGGGCCTCATCGGGGTCGAGCTCCAGCCCACCGCGGCCGCCCTCTT
>JAAZYN010000047.1:0-2273 GCA_014239625.1 Myxococcales bacterium
CGCGCTCATCGCGGCGTTGAAATCGACCCGGAAGTCTGCGGCGGACCGGAAACGCAGCTCCGGTTTCAGCGCCATGGCCTTTCGAAAGAAGCCCACCAGCTCGTGGGGGAGCCCATGCGCGGTCACGGCGTCAGCCACATCGTAGTCGGGGTCGAGCTTCTGCATCAGCATGTCGTGCTGGGTTGTCGCTGAGTACGGTCGCTTGCCCGTCAGGAGCTCGAAGACCAGCACGCCGACCGCATAGAGGTCGGTCCAAGGCCCAATGTTCTTGCGCTTGATCTGCTCGGGCGCCATGTACACCGGGGTGCCGGTGGCCATCTGTGTGGCGTCGCCCTCCTCGGTGAACTTGGCGAGACCGAAGTCGAGCAACTTCACGAAGTGGTCGTCGTTGGGCAGCTTGGTCAGCATGATGTTGGCAGGCTTGATGTCCCGATGGACGATCTGCTGCAGATGGGCCACCTCCAGCCCATCCAACAGCTGCCCCACGATGTGTCCCACGAACCGGGGCGTGAGCTCCTCGCCCCGCTGGGCCATGTCCCGGACCTGGTCTTTCAGCTCCCGCCCGCCCTCGACGAACTCCATCACCATGTAGGGCGAGCCGTCATACGACCCGTACTTGAGCAGGCGAACGATGTGCGGCGAGTTGAGCGAGGCCAGCGCCCGCGCCTCGAGCTGGAACTTCTCCAGCGCCATGGTCAACATCTTCGGGTCCATACCGCTAGCGCGCACCAGCTTGAGCGCCGCCTTCATCAACAAGGGGACCTGAAAGGCCAGGTACACGCGCCCGAACCCACCGACGCCGAGGAGGTCGGCCAACACGTATTCGTCGATGGCCTGCCCGATGAATGGATCGACAGCCCCGCCTTTGGCGGCCATGCGCGCCAGCGCGGCCCGTGGGACGTAGTGATAGCCGGCCTTCTTGCAGGCTCTCGCGTCGCACGCTCGGGCTACCGCCCCCGCGCCGCTGCAGCTCGGACACCTGCCATCGTCATTCCCTGTCGTCATCACGGCAGTCTAGCCGAAAACGGCGTAAATGGATGGTCGCCACGGATGTTCCCTGCGCCATCGACGAGACCAGGGGCCAGAGCCCGCCTTCGGTGTCCCCGGGGGGCCGAAGACACCGCCGCGTCGGACCTCAATCAGCTCACGCTCAGGCGGGGTCGCGCCTCCTGAGCGCTGACCACCGTGTACGCGGCCAGGTTGACGATGTCCATGGCGTCGGCGGCCAGCGGGATCACGTTGAGCGGGCGGTCCATGCCCACCAGGATCGGGCCGAACACGCTCGCCCCGCCAAGCCGACGGAGTAGCTTGTAGCCGATGTTGCTCGCGGCCAGATTGGGGAACACGAAGACGTTCGCGCTCTTGGTGAGCCGCGACCAGGGGAACACCTTCGCCGACCAGTCCATGTCGATGGCCGTCTCGACGGTGACCTCGCCGTCGATCATGAGGCTCGGGTGCCGCTCGCGGACGAGCTCCATGGCCCGCGCCATCTTCGAGCTCTGCTCGTGGGGGACCGCCCCAAAATTTGCGAACGACAACATCGCGACTCGGGGCTCGACGTCGAACGCCCGCACGCGCTCGATCGTCAGCTCGACGATGGTCGCCAACATCTCCGCGTCCGGGTCCACGTTGACGGCCGTGTCGGCGAAGAAGAGCGGCTGATTCTGAGTGAGCACCAGGGTCACTCCGCAGACGGCGCCGTGCCGACGAGCGCCGATGATGCCCAAGGCTGGCCTCAAGCTCGCGGCGTACGCTTTGTCGGCGCCCATCACGATGCCGTCCACCTCGCCGCTGCGGAGCATCATCATGGCGCATCGCGACCGGGAGACGACCTCGCTCCAGGCTTTGGCCTTTGTCATCCCGCGGCGCTGATTGACGCGCAGATACTGGTCGACCATCTCTGGCAGCCGCGGGTGACGGCGCGGGTAGCAGACCTCCACCCCCTCCAGCGACACCCCGGCCGCCAGCGCCGCCTCTTCGACCTCTTCGGGCAAGCCCATCAAGACCGGGGTCGCGATACCCTCGCGAGCGAGCACGCTGGCAGCTTTGACGACGCGCGCTTCGACCCCCTCGGGGAAAGCGATCTTCTTCGGAGCGCGGCGCGCGCTGTCGTGCATCATCCGGACCAACCCACGGCCCGGATCCATCATCCGCTCGAGGTTCACCTGATAGGCGTCCCAGTCCACGATCGGCTGCCGCGCGACCCCGCTGTCCACGCCCGCGCTAGCTACCGCCGGCGCCACCCAGACCAACACGCGCGGGTCAAAAGGCGT
>JAAZYN010000047.1:2283-12265 GCA_014239625.1 Myxococcales bacterium
GGATGATGTACTCGGGCCCGAAGCTGAACTGCGTGTCGTCGTAGGCGCGGCTCACGCCCGCTGGCACGGGCTCCCGCGCCAACGCCGCGATGGCTTTGACCGCGGCGACCTTCATCGCCTCGTTGATGCTGGTGGCGCGGATGTCCAACGCCCCTCGGAAGAGGAACGGAAACCCGAGCACATTGTTGACCTGATTGGGATAATCGCTCCGACCGGTGGCCATGATGCAATCGGGCCGCACCGCCTTGGCCTCCGGGTAGCCGATCTCCGGGGTCGGGTTGGCCAGCGCGAAGATGATCGGTCGTTCGGCCATCCCCTCGATCATCGCGGGCGTGACAAGCCCACCCACGCTCAGCCCCAGAAATACGTCGGCCCCTTGCAGCGCATCGGCCAGGGTGACGGCGTCCGTGTCCTGCACGAAGAGCTTCTTATACGGGTTGCTGATCTCGCGGCTTGTCGACAACACCCCGCGGCTGTCGCACATCAGCACGTTGTCTCTGGACGCGCCCAGCTGCATCCACAGCTTCGCGCACGCGATCGCCGCCGCGCCGGCGCCGCTGACGACGATCCGTACCTGGCCGATCTCCTTGCCAACCAGCTCCAGCGCGTTGAGCAGGGCCGCGCCACTGATGATCGCCGTCCCGTGCTGGTCGTCATGGAACACCGGGATGTTCATCTCGCGCTTGAGGGTCTCCTCGATGATGAACGAGTCCGGCGCTTTGATGTCCTCCAGGTTGATGCCGCCGAAGGTCGGCTCCAAGGCCTTGACGACGGCGATGACCTCTTCGGGGGTGGTGGCGTCGATCTCGATGTCGAACACGTCGATGTCGGCAAACCGCTTGAACAAGACCGCCTTGCCCTCCATCACGGGCTTGGAGGCGTAGGGGCCGATGTCTCCGAGCCCCAGCACCGCCGTGCCGTTGCTCACCACGGCGACCAGGTTGCTGCGGTTGGTGTAGTCGAACACCCGCTCCTGATCTCGGGCGATGACCCGGCACGGCTCAGCCACACCGGGGCTGTATGCCAGGGACAGGTCGAGTTGGGTTTGCATGGGCTTGGTCGCCCTGATCTCAAGCTTCCCTGGGCGCGGCCCCCGGGCGTGATATTCCAAGGCCTCACGGTTCAAATCGCTGTCGGCGGGCGGCTGGGACACTGAGGGCTCCGAATGTGGCCAGGGGGGGGGGGGCACCCTATAATTTATCGAATGGCCTCGCCACTACCGGCAGTCCCCCGCCTCTTGAGCGTGATGGTGCTCTCAGCTGCCGTGGCGATTCCGCCGGTGTGGTTGGGCAGCTATTTCCTCTTCAGCAGCTCTGCGGGCCCGCCGCTGTTCGCCGCCATGGCGCCCGGCAGGCCGCCGCTCACCTTCGACCGCATGCAATGGGGACCCGACCCCAGCCACTTCACCGTCATCGCGCCACGATTTACCAACTTCGAGGGTCGCCAGACCATCATGGCCGACGCGGCTTGGTTTGAGCTTCGAGCGCTGAGCCTCGACACGATCGTGCTGCTCGGAGCCAAGGTGCTCAGCGACACGGGACACGTAGGGATCGGCGCCGAGCGATTGCACGCGGAGGTCGACCGCACGGCCTTCGCCCTGGCCGCCGTGCGGCTCTCGCGATTGCACGCGCGCGACTTCGTGCTGGACCTGCGCTGGGACGCCGACGGCACGTTCAACCTCTCGAAGTCCTTCGCGTCCACGCGCCCTGGAGTCAAGAAGCCCCGGCCCGACCCGACGGTCGACGGGCCACCGCGCCTCCCTTGGCTCCAGGTCGATGGCATCGTTCTCACCCATGGGGACCTTCGTTTCCAGTGGCCGACCGGGAGCTTCAGCGTCCTCGACGCCACCGCACGTGGAAGCTACGGGAGCCAACCGTGGGCCGGACTCGACATCGACGCCGACCTCCAGGGCGCGGAGACCACCCTGGCGCTCCCGATGCTCCTTGGCCCGACGCCGCGGCGCTGGAGGACCATCGAGATCTCACGCTATCTCATGCGTGGGCGCACCACCGACGTAGAGCTGTTGGCCCTGGAGGGCAAGCGCGACGGACATGTGCGGCTGTGGGGAGCGCGCTTCGGCCCCCAGGGTTCTCGTGGCCGCCTCGAGGTGGCCGCCGCGGAGGCCAGCGTGGGTCCATACTCCGCGACGGACGCGTGGGCCCGGCTCCGCTTTGATCTGAGCGCAGGCGTCCTGGGGCTGTCCGGTAACGTCTCGCTTGACGCGGCGCACGCGGCCACGCTCGATGGCCCCCACGATCTGCGTGTGGGCCGACCCCAGCTGCGAGCGATGGACCTGACGCTGGCCCCGACATCAGCCTCACTGACCGTCGGAGACTTCGACGTGGAGCGGCTCGCGAGCGCGTGGATGCCCGCCGCTGTGGATCACTCAAATTTTTCCGGGTCGGCCAACGTCTCTCTCACCGGAGGTTCTCTCGACGGACAGTTCAGATCCATGGAACACGGGGACGTGAAAGCGTCTGGCGACATCGACGTGAGCTTGTGGCGCCAGCGCGCGACGATCACGGTCCGTCTCGCCTTGGCCGACGTACGCGCCGCCCTCGCCGACGCCCTCGAGGTCCAGGCCCCATCGAACGAGACCCTTGTCTACGAGGCCCAAGCGCCTCTGTCGGAGCTGGTCTCGGGGCGGTGGCGTCCCGCGTTCGCGCGCCTCGACAAGGCCCCCCGACGATGATCCGTAAGCTGCTGAGAACCCTGCACGCCGGACGCCTTCTGCGAGTCGGCGTCAAGCTCCTCTTGGCGGCGCTGGTAGCGACCTACCTGTTCATCAACCGGAGCTTTCTGTTCTTGCTCGGCCTGTACGTGTCGTTGTACTTCTTCGTCGGCTCCACAACCTTCACCGATCTCGTCGAGGACGCCCTGGCCAGCGAGATCCCCGGCTTTGTGTCGTTCGCCAACGCACAGTGGGGCCCCGACCCCAGTGAGCTCCGGTTCGCCCACGTCCGAATCTTCTCCGAAAACAACCAGGAGGTCGTGCACGCCCCGGCTGCCGTGTTCCAACTCGACATCGCCAGCACGGTGACAGGCGCGGTGGAGACGATGGTGCGGTCGGACGCTCCCATCACGGTGATGTTCGACAAGGCGGTGGTGACCGATCCCTGGGTCTGGGTCGAGATCCGAGACGATGGATCGGTCGGGCTGCACAAAGCCTTCGACACACCGTCGACACCACGCGACCCCGACGCGCCTGCCCCGCGCGACCTGAACATCCACATCGCCTCGGTCTCCATTCTCGACAGCAACGGCTGGGTGGAGAGCCCCCACTTCAACGTCGAGTGGGAGGGCCTGCACCTCAGTGGGGATTTCCACGTCGTGGAGTTTCCGGGGACCGTCAACTTTGACCTCCCCCTGGCGAAGATCGGAATCGCGGACGTCTACTTCAAGCCGCACGTCATCCCGGGCACTCGACCCAGCCGAGCGCACCTCCCTATCCGCGACCTCGACGTCACGCTGCTGCAGTGGCGCGGGACCAAGTTCAATGTGGCCAGGACTCGCGGCAAGCTCGACGACGGGGCGATGAGTTTTCGGGGCTGGATCGACACCAAACCCGAGCGCTTGCGCATCGACGGCACGGTGACCGCGGACGTCGGCGCGGACTCCATGCTTCTGTCGCAGCTCTTCGGTGAGGTCCTGCCAATGTCGGGGGCGGTCAACGTCACCGTCAGCGGGGCGACCGATATCAAGCGCTGGGCTGACGCCGAGGTCCTGGTGCAGTCGCGACACCTCGAGGTCGGCGATCTCACCCTGTCGGACCTGGACGCCAGCCTCGGCATAAGTCCCATCCTGTCCGTCGCTGGCCACTATGACCATCGCATCGACATCGGGCGGCTCACCACGCGCGCGCTCGGGGGCCGCGTGTCCGTGGCCAAGGCCTCCTACTCGAGCGTCGACTCCCGTCACAGGTTGCTCCGACCCGACGCTCAGCGGCGCTCCCTGGATGTCACTCTGGAGCTTCAGAAGGTCAACCCGTGGACCCTCATCACCTCGTCGGCCCTCCAGGGGCCGTCCCTCGGCGTGAGCCTGCCCTTCCTCGACGGAGCGCTGGATGGGCGCCTCAAGCTCGTCGCGACGCAGGACACCGGCACCGGCGCGACGACGCTTCACGCTCGCACTGGCGGCGTCACGATGAGCTGGGAAGGGGGTCAACGCGGCCTCCCGTTGGCGGCGCGCTATGACCTCAACGGTGACCTGAGCTACGCCCTGACGCCGCCGCTGGCCCCAGGCAACGATGGTCTTCGACAGGCTGAGAGCATCACCTTCGAGGAGTTTGGGTTGGTCAGCGGCTCCGACGCCGTCACCGTCAACGGCGCCGTGGATCTCGCCGCCCGCCGACTGAATCTGGCAGCCAGCGCGCGGATAGGGAGCCTGGGGAAGTTTGTGGGCTCCCTCGGCGGCAGCGGCGTCGATGGTCGGTTGACGCTGCAGGAGGCTCGGCTCGGCGGGACCTTGGATGACCCGTCACTTCGCGGCGTGGTGCGGATCACCAACGCGGAGCTCGATGGGCGCCCCATCGGCACCATCTCCGGCGCCGCTGATCTCGACGACGGCGTGTTGGTCGTGTCGGACCTGTTCAGTGACACACCCTTTGGCACCGTGAGGGCGAGCGGGCGGGTCCGGCTGTGGCGAGACGACCTGGGTCACCCGGATCCAAGGCTGCCCTTCACCATCCACAAGCTGAGCGTGGATGCCTTGGACCTGGGGCGACTCTCACCGCAGCTCGGCCTCCAGGGCGTCTGGGATGTCAAACAGAGCCGGCCTCTGAGCGGCAACGCTGACGCACCGCTCGAGAGCCTCACCGGCGAGCTGGGTGTCAACGCCCGAAACGTGACCATCGCCGGCGAGCGGGCGCGTCGAATTCAAGCCAGGATCGTCGCCGCCAGAGACTCGTTTCGCTTGCGCGACGGCGTCATCAATCTGTGCCGCGATCCGACCAGGAAAAGAAGATCCGGGGCCGCGTGCCGCAAAGGCGGGCCCAACATCACGCTGACCGGGCAGCTGGACAAGGGCTTCGGCGGCCCCCTTGGGCCCCGATTCAAATCCCACATCAAGACGCGAAACATGCCTCTGCGGACGTTCAACGTGTTCGCCGGCGTCGACGACATGCGCGGGGAGGTCACGAGCGATATTCAGATAGAGGGCCGCTTCGCGGCGCCTCGGTTCTTTGGCTCCGTCACCCTCGACGACTTCGGCGTAGGCAACGTCGAGCTGGGAGACGCCCGACTCGACCTGACATGGGGGCGAGCCGGTGAGATCGTCGTCACGGCGATGCAGTTCTTCGACAACATGACCCTCCAAGAGAGCCTGATCGACATCAGCAAGGGGCGCTTCAAGGCCCGCTTCGACGCCGACATCCAAGACCTCGCCGTGTTCTCTCGGCTGCTCCCCGCGCTGAAGCTGCATCCGGCCATCGACATCGTGGGCACAGGCAAAGGGCGCTTCGAGCTTGACCCCACGGGACGCGTCCCGTGGCGCCTGAGGTTCGACGCCGCTCCGGGAGACGTCACCGTCACCGTCAACGACGGCAGGACCCGCTATGTCAGCGGAGACCACGTGCGCTACCGCATGCTCCCAGACCAACTGAGGGTCCTGGCCCCGGTCCGGCTCCAATCTGCCAGCGCCCGCGACGTCTACGTATGCGGCGGGATCCAGAACGACCGTTGGGACCTGGAGGTAGCCGGGGAGATCGGAAGCGAGCTGTTGACGCCGCTCAGCGAGGTGCGCGACCTGTTCAGCGCCCTCGATGGGAGCGTCCTGGTGGCAGCCGATCCGGAGACCGCCAAGCAGGGTCGGCGCTCACGCTGCCTTCAGCGCGCCGGCGACAACCTCATGCTCGTGCGCGGGGAGCTCGGCACGCCGACGTTCCAGGGCACCCTTATCAGCCACAAGCTGTCGTTCACGCCGCGCACCTTCGGCCGCTCCGTCACCCTCGACGACGGCGGCCGACTCAAGCTCCGCGTGACCAACCGCCCAGGCCGCCAGCTGGTCCGGGTGGAGGCGGGTAAACACAGCCTGCGCGGAGAGATCGAAGACGGGCGCTTCGACATCTCCGGCGATCTCTACCTGCAGGACCTGGCCATCGACGACGCTGATCTGGCCGTCAGCGGCAGCGAGATCTACTGGTCATCGGCGGGCGAGTACAATCTGACCTTCAACCCGGACGTGAACCTCGACGTCACCGACTTTGGTGATGACGGGACCCGGCGCATCCGGATGACCGGCGACGTGCTGGTCACCGACGGGAACTACTTCAAGAGCTTCGACAGCTTCGCCAGGGCCTTCGGCGCTGTGACCGGTGGCGGCGAGGAGAGCTACGCACGGCCGTTGACCGAGCGCGTCCCGTGGCTCAAGAGCCTGACCATGGGGCTCGACGTCACCAGCACCAACTTCACCGTCCAGAGCGCCTTTCCCACCGGGAAGCTCGACCTGGAGGCGCGGCTCGACGTCACCTTGTCTGGGTCTCTGGACTCCGTCACCGTCAAGCGACGCATCGACATCCTCCCCGACGGGACCATCACCTACAATTTGTTCCGGCGTGACTTCGAGATTCGTCACGGCTATCTGGAGTTCGACGGTGAGGGCGATCGTCCGCGGATCGAGCTGCGAGCCGACACCGAGGTGGAGTACCTCGAACGCGCGGCCGGCGGCGACGACCGGCCCGAGGAGGACAAGCAGGTGACGGTGATCGTGATGATAACCGGCCGCTTGCCCGACGATCTCAACATCGAACTGAGCAGCCAACCCGGCGGGTTTACCCAGGCCGACCTGGAGCGATTGATCGTCACCGGAAAGCCGCTGCGAGACACCGCCTCGGCCCGCGAGGACACCCTCTTCTCCTTCGACTTCGGCAACTTCGTCAACAAGCTGCTCAAGGCACCGTTCGTGGATGCGGTGAAGCTGGGTTTGACCCAGGAAGGCTTCGTGGACACGCAAATCGTGACCAAATTCGGTCGCGACGTCAGTTTGCGTACCCGCGCCGTCCAAGAAGCGGGAGACTCGACCCGACTGTCGGCCCGCTTCGAGTTCCGGCTCACCGACGACATCGTCTTGGAGGGGCGCGCCGTGCGCAGCACCGGCAACGACTTTACGAACGCCAACGAGCGCTACGAGGCGCGAATCAAATACAGGATCCCACTGGACTGACCCTTGGCACGGCCCAACCCCCCAGCGCTCCATCTCTTGTGCCGCACCGCCGCTGCGATGTGGTGGCTGCTGACCGCCGCCGCGACGAGCTCGGCCGCCGAGCCGGACCGTTGCGGGGTCACCAGCGACGAGCGCGCGGCCCTGCAGGCGGAGTGCATCGGCCGGGTCGCCGAGGAGGTGGTGTTCACCCACTGTCCCAAGGAGGTCTGCCTCCACTCTGCCCGGACCCAGGCGCTGGTGTCGCTCACCGATCTGGACGACCGCCCAGTGGCAGAAGAGGCCATCGATCGCGCCATCGAGAGGCTCAAGAAGACGGGCTACGTCCGCGACGCAGTGGCCCGCTGCACTCCATCGGGCGGGGGAGTCATCGTCACCATCGACATGTGCGCCAACAGCGTGGTCCAGTCCGTCAAGATCTCGGGGAATCGTTATTTTCGGGACCGCGAGATACGCAAGCGGGTGTTCCTCCGGCCCGGGCAGGTGCTCGATGTCGACCCCAGATTCCCCAACGAAGCCGAAGAGATACAGCGTCAGATCCTGGCGCTGAGGCGGCTGTACGCGCGTGAGGGGGTGGCCCTGAAGCGACCGCCCCGGATCAAGGTGAAGCGCTCCGGAGCGACGGCGCTGAACCTCACGGTGGTCCTCGAGGAGGCCGAGCGCGACGGGGTGCGCGAGGTGCGAGGCGCCCACATCCAGGCCCTGCGGGGGCGACCCGGTCGCATGAGCTGTCCTCAGATCTCGGGCACGACCATCGAAGACCTGACCGGCTTGAGCAGCGGGGACATCGTCAGCGCCAGAGCGCGCAGGCGCGCAGCCAAGAAGCTGGAGAAGTGGTTCCGCTCGGTGGGCTTTGTGGCGCCGAAGGCCACCGTCCGGCAGGTCAAGGCGGACAATGGCGCGTCGGTCCTCGTGGCCGAGGTGCGGACGGGGGCGTGCTGGGAGCTGCGGGTCTGGGAGCGTGACGCCACGGTGAAGGCGTCGCGTGACCCGTCGTTCAGGTTCAGAGATCCCGTCGGGCAGGTCATCCCCTTCGCAGAGCCGGCGTCGTTCCGACGCCTGCCCCTGGAGAGCTGGCGCGAGCAGCTGCCCTTCGCGGAGTCGGGGGTGTTTGACCGCAGCGAGGCGGCTCGCGGCCTGGAGAGCATCGAGAAGCGGATGGAGGCGCAGGGTTTCTTCTTCGCCGACGTCAGGGTGGAACACCGTCCGATCAAAGGGACCAAGGGCCCGGTGTTGGGTCGGATCGACTATTTCATCACCAAGAACTACGAACGCCGCCTGCAGCGAGTGACCTTTCAGGGCCGCCGGAGCTTCAGCGAGGAGGACCTCGAGAAGGTCATACAGACGCGTAGTTACGCCTTCCTGGATGGTGCCAGCTACCTTCAGGTCGCCAAGGTGATGGACGACCTGGCGATGCTGAAGCGTTTCTACCAGGCTCGAGGGTTCTACCGCTTTCAGTACACGATCAGCGGCTCGGCCGGGGACAAGGGTCCTCAGCGCGTGGCGCGGCGCGAAGGCGACTGGCTGGTGTGGGAGTACCGCTACAGAGACCGTGGCTTTTTCTTGAAGAAAAAGACTGGCGACATGGCGCTGTACCTGGAGATCCCGTTTGACGAGGGACCACGGACGCGGGTGGGAGAGATCACGCTGCTCGACGAGCGCGGCAACGCCAAAGACAAGCCGGACATGGTCCTGACGCGTCAGAACCTCGTCGACGTCATCACCCTGAAAAAGGGGGAGACCTATGGCACCGAAGCGCTGGGCGACGACGTCAAAGCCATCGCGCGCTGGTACCGCAAGAGAGGCTACCATGAGGTGAGGGTCGATGTGACCTGCGAGGCGTTCGAGCCCGAGCCCATGGACGGGCTGTGCGATCCCAGCCGCGTCCAGGGGAAACGCGTCGACATCGTGTTCCGCGTCATACAGGGACGGCAATTTACCGTCGGCGAGGTGTTCTGGCGCGGCAACTTCCGAACCGACGCCGACATCCTGGTGCGGGACATGCCTCAACCCGGCGCCCCCTTCAACATGGACAAGGTCAACGACGCGCTGCGCCGTATCCGGCAGCTCGGGGTGTTCAACGCTGCAAAGGCCGACGTCATCGGGCTCGAGGAGAGACCGCCCCGGTCCAAGGTCGCCCTGGTGCTCAGCGTCGAGGAGGCGCCGGCGAGATACCTGGACCTGTCGCTGAGCTTCCGCAACATCGACCGAGCCCAGGTGGGCAAGGTCCCTCCGCTGCTCGCCTCGCTGGTAGGTCAGTCGATAGCCGCGAGTGACCGACTGACCACCGGCGTCGCGCGACCGCAGAGCGCGTCGCTGCCCGACCTGTTGCTGGTGTTCGGGATGGAGTACGTCGACCTCAACGTGCTGGGCCTGGCGCAAGAGCTCCGCATACCGGTGGAGTACGGGCTCTCCACCCGGTCACCCATCCGTTTGGCCAAGGTGGCTCCGACCTGGACCGTCCCATGGCGCATCGCCGACCAGGACCTGCGGGTGGAGTGGGCGCTCACCGCCGTGCTCAGCGACCAAGTGACTGAGGTGAAGGACTTCAGTGAGTTCTCCGGTGGCGTGACCTTCACCCTGCCCCTGCCCGACCGGATGGTGGTGGCCCTGGAGCTATCCGGCGGGGCGAACAGCTTCGCCGAGCCCGAGGCCCGCGCTCACCCCATCGAGGGGCCCTACGATCCGTTCGTGCGATGGGCCGTCCGATGGCGCTGGGACCGCCAGGACAACCCCCTGAACCAGCGAAGAGGATGGGCCCTCAGCACGCAGCTGTCGGGCGTGTTCGCCACCGAGATCGACAGCGGCGACTTGGAGCTGCGCGATT
>JAAZYN010000480.1 GCA_014239625.1 Myxococcales bacterium
CGGGATGCCGCCCACGGAATACGTGGTCGCGGCGCTGCCCCTGGGGGGCTACGTCAAGATGCTGGGCCACGACCCGGCCGAGGACGTTCCGCCCCAACTCTTCGCCGGATCCTTCACCAGCAAGTCCGTGTGGCGACGTTTTACGGTGGTAGCGGCGGGGCCTGTGTTCAACCTGCTGCTGCCGTTTATCGTGTTCTTCATCGCCGGGCTGACCAAGAGCCACGACCTACCGCCAAGCCTCGGGACGGTCATGTACGGCGGCCCGGCCTGGAACACGGGGCTTCGACCCGGCGACGAGCTCACCGGCTTGGGCGACCAGGAGATCTCATACTGGTGGCAGGTCGCAGACTTCATCTCGGACCGCCCTGGCGAGAGCTTCACCGTGCGCTGGAAGCGTGGCGACACGCCTATGTCCGGGGAGCTGACGCCTCAGGCCTTCGCGAAAGTCCGCAACGCCAAGCTGGGCATCGTAGAGACCCGAGGCCGCACCGGGATCTCCCCCGTTTATGCGTTGCCCATCCTCCACGTGGCGGCTGACTCTCCAGCCGCGAACGCGGGGCTTCGCTCCTGGGACCGGGTCATCGCCGTCGATGGAACCCCGGCCGGCCGAATGGACACCGTGGTGCGCACGCTCCGCGAGCACCGAGACCGCAGCATCACCCTGACGGCGCTGACCTTTGCCCAGAACACCGCGGCAGGGGCCGCGCTGGGGGTCGCCGACACCAAGAGCGTCACCCTGCCACCGGCCACGGCCCCGGACGGAAGGCGGGGCATCTCCAGCGCGGAGATGATCGTCAGTCACGTCACGCCAGGGACACCGGCGGCCCGGATTGGCTTGGCCCGCGGAGATCGCCTGCTGAGCCTCGACGGACGGAGGATCCAGAGCTGGACCTTCTTCGAGGACGCCGTGACCAAGAGCGCAGACCCGAGCAAGCGCTTCTCGCTGGAGTGGGACCGCGAGGGTGAGCGGATGCGGAGCGACGGGTTTCAGTTGGCCGAAGTGCCCGCCCCCCACCGACTCAAACACGACAACACGCGCCTGACCCTGGGGATCGAGACGGCGATGCAGTACGCCCGACCGGACCCCATCCCACACGACGCGCGCCTCAGCTACGCGCTTCACGACTCCTGGGCCATGACCACCGACCAGATCTGGCTGACGTTCAAGGCCATCGGCGGCCTCATCACCGGCGAGCTGTCCACCAAGGAGCTGGGGGGGCCCATCATGATCGGCCAGATGGCCGCCGAGACTGGGGAACGAGGCTGGGGTTGGTTCTTCGTGCTGATGGCCTTTCTGAGCGTCAACCTGGGCCTCATCAACATGCTCCCCATCCCCGTCCTCGACGGCGGCCAGATCATGTTTTTGGCCATCGAGACGGCGCGCCGGCGCCCCGTCTCGCTTCGGACACGCCAGATCGCGACCTACGTGGGGCTGGCGTTCATCGCGCTGCTCATGGTGCTGGTGTTCAAAAACGACATCGAGCGGCTGCTGGTCGGGTGAGCGCATGAGGCGAGGTCGACTCAGAGGGCCCACCGGGCCCACCGGCCCCTGGGTCCTCGGGTTCGAGTCTGGCGGCGACCACCTATCGGTGGCGCTGTGGCGCTTGGCCGCTGACCCGGCGGCGCCGCCGCGGACATGGCGGCTGGTGGGCCAGCAGATTCATCACCGCGGTCATCGCCACGCCGACGCAGCGCTGACGTTGGCCGACCAGCTGCTGGGCATGGCGAATCTAGCTCCGGGAGATCTGGCGTTGGTCGCCAGCGGCCGCGGTCCCGGCGGGTTCACCGGGGTTCGCGTCGGGCTGGCCACGGCGGTCGGCCTCGGCGCAGCGGTGGGCTGCCCGGTGTGGCCCGTGGACAGCCTCCGCGCGCTGGCGATGAACGCGGGCGGCGCGGGTGTGGTCCTGCCGCTCATCGACGCGCGGCGCAACGAGGCCTATGGCGCCGTCTATCGCGATGGCGAGCGGCTCTCGGAGCCCCGGGTCGGGCCTGCGTCGGTGCTGGTCCGAGACGCCGAAGCGATCGCCGGCGCCGCACCGCTCGCGGTCTTTGGCAGCGGCGCGACAGCCTACGATGTGGCGTCCGCTGGGGTACCGGCGACCTGGCACATCCCGCGCGCGGCCCACACGGCGCTGCTCGCCGCCCGGTCATGGAACGCTGCGGGGCGTCCAGAGACGGGCCCGGTCGTGGATCCAGCCTACATTCGTCCAAGCGACGCCGAGCTCAACCCACCCAAGCCCTGAACCCCACCCGCGGCCGGCGTCGAGCCGTCGGGTCGGTGTCATCACGTCGTCGTGCAGCTGTGGGCTGCGGCCGCCGCCCCGGATCACGGCGGACGTCCATGAGGCGTCCGCAGCAGCTCTGCGTCAACGCGCAGCCCGGTCCGCTCCGGAGGCACCCACCACGGCCGCCGCTCGAAACCGCTCGACGACCTCGGCGACGCTCAGGATGTCGTCGATGGTCTCGACGCTCTTGCCGGCCTGATACACGTCCCGATAGCTGGCGCCTCGAAGGGCTGAACGCTTGAGCGTCCACAAGCTCCGTAGCTGATAGATGGCGCGTACCCAGCGCTTGGTGCGCGGGTTCTTGAGGAGCCGCGCGGCGATGGGGCCCGCCTTGGTGCCCAGCTGCTCCACCATCGGGGTCTTGATGACCGAGCAGGGGACGCCCGAGATCGTGTCGGTCAAGACGACGTCCGTCGCCTTCGCTCGGATCACCGCGCGCTTGTAGTCGGGGTGGCTGTTGCACTCTTCAGTGGCGATGAAGCGGGTGCCCAGTTGAGCGCCCGCATAGCCCATCTGCAGGACCCGGGCGTAGTCCGACGGAGAGCCGATGCCGCCGGCGCAGACCAGGGGCTTTCCCAGATCGTGGACGGCCTCGTACATCTCCTCGGCGCTGCTCGTGCCGGCGTGACCACCGGCGGAGTTGTTCACGCAGATGAAGCCGTCGACGCCACCGTCCAGAGCCTTGAGCGCATGCTCGCGGGTCGTGATGTCGTGAAAGACGGTCGCCCCAGAGCCCGCGACGCGATCCACGACCCAGCGCGGATCCCCCAGCGCGGTCACGAAGAACCGGACGCCCTCTTGGAGCGCCACGTCGATCCAGCGTCGCATCCGGTCGTCATAGACCCTCGAGACCTTCTCGATGATCGCGTTGAAGCCGACAGGCGCGGGGGTGATCGAGCGAATGAGTCGTATGCCGGACCGCAGATCGTGGCCGTGGACGTACACCATCGAGATCGGCTGGATGATCCCCAGGGCCCCTGCGGCCGACGCGGCGGCCACCAGCTCTGGGTTGGAGCAGGGGTACATGGCGCCGCAGAGGAGGGGCACCTGGATGCCAGCGACCTCGGTCAGGGCGGTTTTCAGCGCGGCGCTCATGCGCGCC
The DNA here is from genome assembly GCA_014239625.1 of Myxococcales bacterium. Taxonomy (GTDB): domain Bacteria; phylum Myxococcota_A; class UBA9042; order PHBI01; family JAAZYN01; genus JAAZYN01. Next base: position 3,388 of record JAAZYN010000480.1, read on the forward strand.
ACGGTAGTGGAGAAGCTTCGAAGATGCTCGTTGAATCCCCGGACCTCTCTGTTATGGTCCGCCTTGGTCTGAGTCAGGGGAGGCCGCCGGTGGCGTACAAACACACCAAGTTCATTTTCGTCACAGGGGGTGTCGCCTCCTTGGGCAAGGGGCTCTCGGCTGCCGCAGTGGGCGCCTTGATGGAAGCCCGCGGCTTGCGGGTCACCAACGTCAAGATGGACCCGTACATCAACGTGGATCCCGGGACCATGAACCCGTTTCAGCACGGTGAGGTGTTCGTCACCGACGACGGCGCCGAGACCGACCTGGACCTGGGTCACTACGAGCGGTTCACCTCGGTGCGGGCCACCCGCCGCAACAACTTCACCACCGGCCAGGTGTACGAAGCGGTCATCAACAAGGAGCGGCGCGGCGAATATCTGGGCGGCACGGTCCAGGTCATCCCCCACGTGACCAACGAGATCAAAGCCCGCCTGCTGGCCGCCAGCGAAGGCTTCGACGTGGCGCTGTGCGAGGTCGGCGACGAGGTCGTCTGCTTCGAGCCGTACTACGACAGCTATGCGGCGTGCAT
>JAAZYN010000481.1 GCA_014239625.1 Myxococcales bacterium
GGATCACCCGGCGGCCATCGCTGAGGGTCGCGTCGTAAAACACCTCCAGACCGCGGTCGGTGCGAACCAGGCTGGGCGAACCGACCTCCTCTTCTTCACCGGCGACGCCGACGAGCAGCGCACCGTCGACAGCCCAGGCGTCGCCATCTGGGCTCCGCGCCAACCCTATCCCGGCTCGCGCACCGAACTCGAACGCCAACAGCCACTCTTCGCCGCCTCTCCCTGGCAGCACCGCAGGGCTCGCCACCCCTGACTGGTCCGGCGCCGCGCCGAGCTCGGCGACGTCGTCGAGCGTCAACACGACCCTCGGTGGCGACCACGTCACCCCAGAGTCCCCCGACAGGGCCGTCACGATCTCCTGCTCGGCGCCGCCAGAACGCGCGACGGCCCAATACAGGGCCACCCGACCGTCGACGACGGCGGCGGATGGCCCGGTCCACTCCTCGTCGCTCTCGCCCGAAGCGCGCAGCACCCACGGCTCCCCGGGCGTCTCCGGATCGCCATCGGTGTCGATGGCCACCGGCACATAAGGCTCGACGCCGCGGTTGGGAAGCTGCGCCGCGCCACCCTGCCCGCCGCCCTCGGTCCCACACCCGGTCGCCACCCAACACAGCGCGACCGCCACGAGCAGCCACGTCGCCATCAGCCTCAAAACAACACCTTCACGCTCGTCGCGAAGCCAAAGGTCAGCCCGTCGGCGACATAATCACCGACCGCATCGGCCGAGTCGGTCTTCGTGTAGACACGGTCAGGGTGATAGAAGAGCTGCCCGGCGATGTCCAAGAACATGGGCTCGACGAGCGCCGGCTCCAACATCTCCAAGCGCAAGGTCACCCCAAATGAGAACCCGTGCTTGTCCGTGTCGATGTAGTTCGTCACCCCCGGCTGGTCAGGGGCCGGGGTCGGCTCGTAGACATACCCTCCGCGCAAGGTGAGGCCGAAGGTCTTGTCGTCAATCGGCGTATATTCAGCTCCAAAACGAGGGACCCAGATGTCCCGGAAGCCCGTCGGAAGTGGCGCGTCGATAGGTGGTATCCGAAAGGGCAGCGGGCCGAGGTCCAGGTCGATCTCGACCGTCGCGGTGGGCGCCGGGAATCGACTCCACTGGACCCAACTCAGGTCAACCGCGAAGGTCCAGCACGCGGTGGCGTATGCGACCCCCAAGGAGAGCTGGCGGGGCGAGAACAGATTATTGTTTCCGCTCACCAGGGTCAGCGCCGCGTCCTCGATCAAGACGTCCGGGTCGTTGGGATCAAACCCGGTGAGGTCGTTGAGGATGCGACCCTTGACGAGGACATCGATGTCGAGGCGCAGGTTGAACTCTTCGCGCCACGACACGCCAAAGCTCCAGTCGCCATGGATATACTGAATCCCGAACGACGGGTACCGGATCGACGTCAGGTCCACGTCCACGGCGGAGAGCAACGTGGTGTTGTTCTCATCGGACAAGGCCACATCGCCGGTCATGTTCACCGTCCCCGTCGTGTTGGCCAAGAACGTGATGCCCGCTCCTACCAGCAGGTTCTCCACGACCTCCACAGCCACACTCGTCGTGACGACGATGCGCTGCGGGCGGTTGTCGTAAAGCACCCAGCGCGGCTGCTGTTGCGGCAGAGAGCGGATACGGCTGACCAGCCGATCAGGCAAGAACATGGCCACCGAGGCGGCCACGCGACGGTCCAGGATCTTTCCGCCCAGCACCACCCCACCCTGGAAGCCTCGGGTCTCGTCGACCCCCAGGTCGGCGCCGTTCACGTTGAGCTGTGGCTGCGCGTAGGCATATCCGAACTCGAGCCTGAGCTTACCCGAGCGAGCCAACCCGGCAGGGTTGTAATAATTCGCGAAGACGTCGTCAGCCAGGGCGGTGTAAGCGCCCGAGAGACCGATGGCTCGCGCCCCGAAACCGTAGCTATCGAGTGGATTGGCGGACGCCGGCCCGACGCCCAACGCCAGCACGACCCAAGGCAGCGCGAAGGGTACCCACCGGCTCAAAGGGTCACCCCGAGCTCGACGGCACACACATAGAACCTGCCGCCATAGGTGAGAGACGGGTAGCCCGGGTGGTCCTCGGCGACGGTCGCCGGGTCCTTGCTCGACGTGCGCTCGAAGAGGAACTGAAATTGCCCGCTCACCGCCGCGCGAAGCCACTTCCATCGAACCTCGAGGCCGACCCCCAGCCCGAGCCGGTCGCTGTCGAGGTGATTGTGGAAACCCGTCTGCTCCGGTGTCGGTGTCATCTCCCACATCAGACCGACGCGAGGCGTCACCTCGACGAGGTCCAGGGCGATGGTGCTCTCGAGCCCGAACCGCACCGCGCCGGTGTCATGAAACGCGGGGGGGGGCTGAGCCGGATGGTCATCGGGCACGGCGGTGTAGATGATGGGATTTTCGAACACCGACCAGAACTTGTAGAGGCCACCCAGGGCAACCATCAGCGTCGCGTTAGGAGCGACCTTCAGCTCCAGCGCCGCGTCAAACGAGATGTGCATGGGATCGAACTGCGCCGTACCCGACACGTCCAACCGGGGCACGGGGAGGTCGAACTCGTCGCCCAGATCGACCGTCAGCGGGTAACTGAACCGCGCCTCGGAGCGGTCCCGCCAGGCCAAGCCCAGTGTCAACGTAGCCGTCTCGGTGTTCAGCGGCTTGCCCACGATGCCCACGTGCATGGACCAGGCGGCGACCAGCTCGCTCTTCACCTTCGAACCGAGCTGCCCCGCGGCGTTGGGCGCGACGTCGATCCCCCCATCCAGCTCCGAGAGCGCCAGAAAACCCAGACCCACACCCAGCTCGTCGATAAAGCGAATCCCCAGCCCCCCCATGATGCTGACCGTCTGTGCGCGATTGCCCACGATGGTGAACTGAGGTGTCGCGGGTTGCGGGATATCAGCGATGAGGATCGAGTTCTGAGGCAACACGAAGGCCAACCCGATGGTGAGCCGGTCCTTCATCGCGCCTCCGAAGGGCAGCGGCACCCCGAAGCCCAGCAGCAGCGCGGGCGCGTCTCGAGCCGAGAGCTCAGCGCCTTCGAGCTCGAGATCGAAGGTCGCAAACTGAAAGCCCACCGAAAAGCTCAGGTCACGGTCCAACCCCAGCGCGCCAGCGTTATAATAGACCGCCTCGTGGCCGGTAGCGGTGGGTGCCCCCGCCCCCACCAACGACACCCCGCGCGCGCTGTAGCCAAACAGGTCGAGGGTGCTCGCGTGGGACATCATGGGGCAGAACGTCGCTATACTGCAGGCCGCCCACGCGGCCCAACAGGCTCTCACTGGGTCTTCTTGACGATCGAGATCATGACCCCGCCGCCCATCGGGTTGCGAGTCGCCGAGATGGCCGTCCAGGGAGAGCTGGCCGACAGCGTGGAGATCGACATGACTGGCGGGTTGTTACTGTCCATCCGGTAGAGGTTGATGCCGGGCTTGCCCTTGAACAGCGCCTCGTAGAAATCGAAGACCTCTTTGATGGGCTTGTTCGACGTGTACATCACCGACTGCGGCGTCTGTGTCATCAGCTTGGCGCCTTGGATCATCGGGACACCGTAGGACTCGATCACCTCTTGCCCTGTCGGCTTCTTCTCAAAGGCTACGTTGGGGCTGAGAATCACCATCAACCCGTCCATCCCCTTCTGTAAGGAGATGTAGGAGAACGGTGCCTTCATGGAGCTGATCTGCAGGCCGTTGGGGATGAGCTTGGAGCCTCCCCAGTCCTTTTGGGCGTGGTACTGAAAAAAGGCGATGAGGTCTTTGGCCGAGTGCGCCGTGTTGTACACGATCGCCTGAGGGGTCTTTACCGACTCTGCGAGCCCCTCGGGCAACTGAAACCCATCTACCTTGATACCGGGTCTGAAGGAAGGCACCGCGGGGGCAGCTGGAGCAGCCGGGGCCGCCGGAGCAGCCGTGCCCGCTGGAGCAGCCGGGGCCGCCGGAGCAGCCGTGCCCGCTGGAGCAGCCGGGGCCG
>JAAZYN010000482.1 GCA_014239625.1 Myxococcales bacterium
TTCGCGACCGGCAGCGGGACGGTCACCGTCTCCGCGCCGGGGGTCCCCGACGACATCACGAACGTCGGCTCCAAGGCGGGCGACGAGGGCAGCCCGTTCGCTTCGGTGGGGACCACCTCGATTCAGATCGGGGCGCAGCGCACCAACGGATCGTATTGGTTCTTCTCGCTGGAGGTTCGGTCCGATCTGCTCGAGCAGGGCGCGGTGCTCTTCTTCGACCGCGCGGCGGTCGATGGGTGGGTGGTGTCGGTCAGCCCGAGCTTCGACCTGACGCCCATCGCCCGGTTCGACTCCGGCACCCTGGTCATCGAGGCCTTCGAGGCCACCGCCGGGGCGCCCGTGGTGGTCACCGTCGAGGGTGAGGTGTACGGGCCGACGTCCCTCGCCGACGGGATCTTCAGTCGCTGACCTCGGGGGCGCCGCCGCCCTGGGATCGCCTTGTCCGCTCCTCCCGCCCTGGCTCCGGTGCGTCCGAGGGGCTCAGACGACGGCACGGCGCGCCTCGAACTCCGCTCCGGCCTTGCCGCGTAGGGGGGCGTCGAACTGGTAACATTCGGGGTGCTCGGTCTTAACGGATCGGCGCTGGGGTCAGGGGGCTCACCCGTCGCTGTTCACGCGCCGGGTGGGCTCAGTTGAGCTTCTTGGCCTCGGCGACGGCTTGCTTGAGCGTCGCGATGTTTGCGCGGCCATTGAACTTGCGGCCGTTGACGAAGATGCTCGGCGTGCCGCGGACCTTGGCCGCGCGACCCTCGGCCATGTCCTTGGCGACCCTCTGCTTGTTGGCGGGGTCGGCCTTGCAGCTGCTGTACGCGGCCATGTCCAAGCCCACGAAGCGGGCGGCCGAGTCGAGGCTCTCATCGGACAGGTCGGAGCCGAAGATCTTGTCGTGAAATGGCCAGAACTTGCCTTGCTTCTGCGCGCAGATGGAGGCGACGGCGGCGGGCTCCGCTCTCTTGTGGAAGCTCAGCGGGAAGTGCTTGAAATAGACCGCGACGTCCCGCGGCAGCGCCTTGGTCAGGTCGTGCAGGGGCGCCGTGATCTTGGAGCAGTAGGGGCACTCGAAGTCACTGTAGACCGTCACCTGGACCGGGGCCTTGGCCGCGCCCAGACGCGGCGCCGCGGTGTTGTCGATGGTGACCTTCTCGCGGGCCAGGATCCCGGGAGTCGCCTTGCCTCTCGCCAGGATTCGGGCGTACAGGGCGTCGCCGCGGCCGGCCTTGGCGGCCACCGGCCCCCACTTCTTGATCTCCTCCTCCACCACCGCACGCAGCTGATCCAGCGGCAGCGCCCCGCGGGCGCGGCGCCCGTTGATGAACATGTGCGGCGTGCCGCGCACGCTCAGCGCGTTGGCCAACTTCACGTCTGCATCCACGGTCTTGCCATGGCGACCCGAGGTCCGACAGCTGGCGAAGGCGGCGGCCTCGAGCCCCAGCTCTTTGGCCAGGCGGTCCAGCGTCTCGGGGCTGCCGAGCTGCGCCATGTTCTGGAACACCGCGTCGTGGTACTCCCAGAACTTGCCTTGCTCTTGCGCGCACAGGGCGGCCTCCGCGGCCGGTCGGGCCTGCTTGTGGAAGCCCAGGGGCAGGTTCAGGAAGGCGACCCGGACGTCCTTCGGGTACTCGTCCACAAGCGCGTTCAAGGTCGGCACGACCTTGCTGCAGTAGGGGCACTGGAAGTCGCTGAACTCGACGATCGTCACCAGGGCGGAGTCCCTGGCCCCCTTGTACGGGGCGCCCTTTCGGACCGGGACCTTGAACACCTCTTGCGGCACCGAGCCACGGGGCTTGTCGTTTTTGACCGCGTTGGCCAGCTTGGCCGCTGAGACGTCGGCGTTGTCCAGCAGCCACGCGGCGGCGTTTTGGGTGTTGGGGTTGTGGGCCGCGATGAGGCTCGGCACGACCTGATGGCGCGCCATGCCCGACTCCAAGAGCTTCTGGGCCATGCGGCGCTCCGCCCGGACCTCGCTCATCAGGGCCTCATAGTTCCCCTGGCTCGAGCCGGCGAGGCGGACCTTGCGGCCGTTGACCAGGACGGTGGGTGTGCCGCGGGCGCCCATCAAGATGCCTTTGGCGTTGTCTTGAGCCAACTTGTCGCTGACCGCCTTGGAGCCCAGGTCTGCGGTGGCCCGCTTGCCCTCTTCGGGGACGCCCAGATCTGCGGCGAAACGTTGCCTGTCGAGTCCGAGCTCGGCGGCCAGGTTGACCAGCCGCGTGCGGAACTGGTGATTGTCGATGGCGGGTTTACCATCGGCTGTCTTGGTGAACAGGTGCTGGCGACTGAAGAACAGGTCTTTTAGCGCCTTGAAGCGCCCCTGCCTGTGCGCCGCGACGGTGGCCCGCGCGAGCGGCACGGCGAGGGCGTGGAAGGACAGCGGGCGATGCCGGAAGTGCACCTGGACGTCGTCCGGGTATGCGTTGACGATGCGCTCTGCGGCTGGTCCCACCGTTCGGCAGAACGGGCACTGGAAGTCTTCGAAGGTGGTGATGAGGACGACGGGACGGGCTGCGCCAAACGCCGGCGTCGTCACCGGCCCCTCGGGCGCGACGACGACGGCGAAGGTGACTCTTTTCATGGCGGCGGACCCTAGTCGAGGCCACCCCACACGGCAAGCGCGAAGCCATACGGTCAAGCTGGCCCCGAGGCCCCCGTTGGAACCGATAAAGATGGTATGAGGGGATATGATCGTCGTAACAAACAGAATGGGTGTGGCCGACGGCCACGAGATCGATTTCGAAGACCGCTTCAGCAAGCGCGTGCACCTGGTGGACCAAGCTCCGGGGTTCATACGCAACGAGGTACATCGCCCTCGGCCCGTGCGGTTCGTCCACGAGACCGGGCGCTTCGAGCCCGACCCAGAGGGCCACGGCTGCTACGAGGTGAAGACCTGGTGGCGCTCGATGGCTGACTTCGAGGCCTGGGTGTCCAGCCCTTCGTTCGCGGAGGCCCACCGCGATCGGCCACCCAAGGAGATGTTTCGAGGGCCCAACGTCCTCGAGGTCCACGAGGTGTTCTTGAGCACGGACACCCACGACGGCCCGCCATAGCACCGGGGCTGGGCCCACCCGCCCTGGGCCGCCCTCGCCCTGCCGGGCCGGCAGATGGCGCTCGGACGCCATCTACCGGCCTCGTCGGGCCCCTCCGACGGATCGGGTGCATACGCGGCGGCGCGGAGCGGGCTCAGGCCCTGGGGAGGACTGCCGGGAGCGCGCCGCTGGAGGGCTGGGGGCTCCCGCCGTGGGGACGGCTGGCGCGCAGCCCGCCCGGCGGGTGCAGGGCCGGGCTGGGGGCGTCAGGCGCTCGCTCAGCGGTTGGGCGCGGGGGCGCCGCCCGGTGGTCTACTTCACCACCCCCAGATCTCTGAGCGCCTCACAGCGACCCTCCCGGATGGTCTGGGTCAACGCCGGGCTGTCACCCACGATCGCGGTGCTGGCCGTCTGCGCATCGTAGGTCGGCCACGGTTCGGGAAAGTCGGGGACGCCGGAGTGCGCGAAGCTGCCCCAGGCGCTCTGAAGCAGGTCACGCACCGCCAGGTCCGTCTCGTCTGGGGTGAAGCTGTAGAGCCCGGCGTCTTCGAACGTGTCGAACAGGTAGAGCAGCTCGAAGCCGTGGGCCGCCCCGAGGCTGGCCAGAACGCCCCCAGAGGGCACCTTGTCGTAGTGGTAATGGTAGGTCGGCGCCGCGCCCCCAGCCGACACCGCCGCGAACGCCAGGGCGGGGCACACGAAGCTCTGATCGGTGGCGAACGCGATGTACGCCGCGCGGGCCTCGGCGTCGGTGGTCGCCGGATAGAGCAGCCTGAGCTGCTCGGCGATCCCGGCGGGGAAGCGGTCCATCGCCTCGTCGTATGTGGCCAGGTTGATCGTCTGGCCGACCGTGAACAGCTCCATCTCGTCGGCGTTGGCCCCGACGATCAGCGGGAAGTCGACGGCGCCCGACGCGAAGAGGTCGTAGGCCTG
>JAAZYN010000483.1 GCA_014239625.1 Myxococcales bacterium
GACCCACGGACCCGGCCGCCAGCTGTTCTCGTGATGACCCACAGGAACCAGACCATCCGCCACGACGCTCCTCGGGGACCCCTCGCTCCGAGAGGCCCTGTCGAACTTCATCAGGTCATCGTACATGCTCCGACTTCCGGCACTCCTGCCATCGCCACCCAGGGCCTTGGCCGCCACAGCCAAGACGCCCACAACACCGACAGCAAACAGGGTTCCGTTCTCGTTGGGCACGACTACTCGCCCCACTCGATGGTGCCGACCTGGAAGTCCTGCCAGTCGCCTTCCCGACGCTCGAGCTCAGCCGCAGCCATCTGGGCGTCGGTGCGGCTGAAGACCCGGCCGTCCCCATACCCGTCCTCGATGATCCGCCGGAGCTGGGCCCGCGGCCACTGAGGGGGGCGTGGCTGCCGTGCGCCACTCCCGCGATCCCTGGCGTACTCAACGCCCCGATAGGTCAGATACAGCGGCCCGATGAGACCGTGAGCGATGGCCCAGGGGACGCTCTTGTTCTTCGAGTAGGACAGCGCCATGGCGCCGGTGCCCGCCGCCGCCAGGAAGACCTTGTAGGCGGTCGTGGCGTACCAGGGCGTCTTGCCGGGCTGACTCGGGCCGTAGAGGCCGCCGCCGGTCGGAGCTGGGGCTGCGCCCATGCCCGGCGTCGGGCCGGTGCGGGTGGCCAGGGGAGACACGCCGTGTTGCAGGCGAGCCATCGCGATCTCTCGGACGGACATGGACATGGGGGACCTCAGGACTTGTTGGAGACGGCCTGGATGCCGCGGTAGGCGAGGTAGACGGGCCAGATGAACCCATGACCAGCAGCGAGAAGAGCTCGATGGTTGCGGTCGTAGGAGAGCCCGGTCGCCGCCGCGAATCCAACCCAGCTGGCCACTCGGGCGACCGGGTGGGTGCGCCAGGCCTCGCTGTGATGAATCCTCGCCAGGCGCGCCCTGTGGGCTTCCATGGCCGGGTCTGGGACCACAGGTGCAGCAGCCCGCACCTCAGCGGCGCTCGGGCGCCGAATGGTGCGCTGGCCTTGGGAGAGGCGGTGAACGACGAGATCGCGGGGAGAAGCCATCAGTGGAATCCGTAGGTGATGGGAGTTTCGGGGGAGATCCAGCACGCCCGACAGCCGGCCGCCTGGCAGCTCTTGGCCTCGGCGAGCTTGGGCTGGCCGTCCTGGTCGAGCACCGGCCGATCGTGTTGATCGAGCACCGGCAGCGCGGAGTAGACCGGGCACTGGTAGGCCTGGGCGCCGTCGTTGTCGAAGACGGGGACGTACTCCGCGGCGTCGTGGCCGACCTCAGCCGCCCAGCTCTTGGCCACCTTGCGCATCCGGGCGCGCTGGGCGTCTGTCGCGTCGACGACGTAGACGCCCGCCTCGATGAGTGCGCCCTGCCAGGCCGTGAGCGAGCCCCAGTAGGTGTTGACGCCAGAGCCGTCGGCGATCCCGGAGATCTTCGGCACAAAGGCCGGGTTCTCGGGGGTCTTGACGTACAGGCTCGAGGGGCGGATGGCGAAGTTGGAGATCCCCCGCGCCGCCCGCCGGAAGGCCTTCATCATCGGCTCGTTGGGAACGTAGGCAAAGGATGCCGGGGTCTGGTCTCCAGCTCCGCTCAGCAACACCGACTCGGTCTCGCCAGGTGAGACGGACGAGCCGAGGCCGACCTCTTCGCCGTGGGTCTCCAGCAGGTCCTCGACGGTGAGCCCCCGGAGCTCCGGCCGGAGCATCGTGGCGACCCGACGCTGGACCCGTTGGGCCAGCCGGCCGCCGATGCGCTCGAGGCGGGACAGGGATCCCGTGGGCTCGATCCGCATCCCGTTCTTGAGCCCGGCGCTGATCCACCGAACCTCCGGTCCCGTCAGCCGCGCGTAGCGAGCCTTGCGCGCCCAGGCCCTGGTCGGCGCCCAGAAGAAGACGTGGGGGAAGCGGCGGGCCACCTGGCCCCAGGCCTGGACGTACCGAGGAGAGCCGCGCACGGAGAAGTCGCCGGCGTCGTGGATGCGGAAGAAGCCGCAGACCGCGCCATTGGGGGTCTGAGCCTGCTTGAAGAGGTCCACGCTGGTGCGCGCCTTGACCCCGAGGGCGGCGTAGCTCGTGATCCTGGTCACCACCGCGTAGCGCTCCACCTTCCGGCGGTTGGGCGGCATCCGAATTCGCCCGGCCTGGGCGTCCCAGATCCCCAGCTCCTGGGTCGGCCGAGCCTTCTCGGCGAAGCCGCCGCTCTTGGCGTCCTTGCTGTAGCCACCCTCGGTCGTGTACCGGGCGTAGCAGGAGATCGCCGCGGTCATCCCGTCGGTGAAGGTGCCTGCCCGCAGCGCGTCCTCCACCCAGGCCAGCCGCACATGGGTCGAGACCATGGACTCGGGGTAGCCGTAGTTGGCCTTGGTCGCGTAGCAGGAGTTGCAGATCATGTTCTCGTCGCGGTGCGCCGCCTGCACCTCGACGCCCGCCATCACGCACGTCCCACCGGCCTTGGGGTTACCCGCCGGCAACGACAAACTCGGCGCCGACATCTTCGAGGTCTTGGCGAGCAGGCCGATCTGGGTGCGCCCCGTGCTGAACCCGCCGAGCGTGCCCACGTCGGACAGGTTGTAGATGCCCACCTGCTCGTTTCCCCGGAACATGGCCACTGAGGCCTGGCCGCCGGTAGGCATCGTCGGGCCCACGCCCACATCGTAGGCCGCGCCAGGGCGCACCTCTGGCACCGCCTTGGGCAGCACCAGGCGCAGGGTGAGGTCGCCCAAGACCCCCGAGCCCTTGCTCGGCCCAGACAGGGTGCCCCGCTGGCCCCGGCTGGTCGCGCCCGTCGCCGCCATGACGTGCAGCGCCCAGGCCCGGCCGATGTAGAGGAAAGCCGCGTAGTAGGCCTTGGGGTACTTGCGCTGCCAGGGGGAGGCGTAGGTGTTGTCGGGGAGCTTGTTGATGGAGGCCTGGCGCTCCTCGAGGTAGTCCTTGACCGTCCGCACCGGGTCGTGGACGAGCTCGCCCCGGACCCCCATGGACAGCGGGTACGCCCCCATGCGCCGAAGCCCGACGGACTGGTCGGCCATCAGCTCCCGGAACCGCTTGGCGTTGATGGAGAGCCGGCCGGTCACCACCTGGGGCTTCTGGGCCTTGCTCTTCCACTCCACCCGTCGGCCGCCCATGGCCTGCAGCGCGATGCGCCACTGCTCTCGCATGAAGGCGATGCGCCTGGACTCCTTGGGGCCGTTGAGCTTCTCGATGAGCGCGACGGGGGCCACCCACCAGTTGGGCGCGTCCATGCGCTGGAGGTAGAAGCCCGCGTTGATGTACTGGGTCTGCTCACGCCGGCGGGCGAGCCGGGGATCTTCCGCCGCAGCCAGCTCGTCCTCATTGACGAGCGACCGAGAGCCCTGCCCGCCCATCGCTGAGCCGCAGCCAGCGCACCGAGAGCCACTGGTGACGACGCTGGAGAGGCCTGCCACGCCCGCGAGCAGGGCGGCCACACCGAGGGCCATCCGGGTTCCGTCATCAGACACAGGGGCGCTCCAGGGGCGGGGACGTGCCTGGAGTCTATCTCGGACCCCGCAGGCTGATTCAGTGGCCCGCATAGATGGCGAGCTGGTTCATCTAGTGGGGGTCAGGCCAGTACCGGTTGGGGTCGACGAAGATGTGCTCGATGCCCGACCAGGCGAAGAAGTAGATCGGGTCGCCGTTGGGGAGCTCGGACTTGTAGAAGCTGATGGCCCAGTTGTCGGGGGCGGAGATCCGGTACATGGCCGGGTGGTCGTTCCGCCGCATCGGACCCAGGTCCACGTTGCGGGCGAAGGTCTGGTAGGTGATCTCCTGTTCGCGCTCCGGGTCGGTGATGTAGTGGATGATCTCCCCACCTGGCATCTCGGTGCAGGCGCCCCAGAACTGGAAGGGCTCGTCTCGACGCGCCCGGCTGCCCCTGCAAGCCACCGTCGCCAGGACCGTGAGCGCGGTCACCA
>JAAZYN010000484.1 GCA_014239625.1 Myxococcales bacterium
TCCTGCGTCGGCCCGCCTTGACCTGGGCCGAGACGCCTGGCGAATCCTGGCGTCACCATTGTCACCGGCTGCGTCAGCGCCCGCGCCAGTCACCCCAGCAGCCCACCGAGCTTGTCGCCGATGCTGTCGGGGAGCATGTCCGCGACGCCGCTGCTCTTGACCAGCTCAGGGATCTTGTCCGCGTTGTCCTTCACATACTCGACGACTTTGTCCGCTTGCTCTGCGGACAGTCCGCACTTGGTCATCAGCCCTTCGATAAACTCTTCCACGGCGCATTCCTTTATGATCAGATGGTGTTGGAACAAGGGTGGGCGTGTCGGTCGTGGGCCGGCGGCCACCCGGGGCACCCGGTCTGGGGTGCAGGCGCCGCAACATAGCGGCTCTGATGGTTCGCTGCAGTCGCAAAGACCGACGCCTCGAGTCCATTTGTAACATCGCCCAGGCTCGATGTGATGGGTCTTTCACCGCCCCGGCCCGTGCGCCCTCGATCGCGCCCGATCCGCTTGGCTGCGCGAGCGCCCGCGCCCGCCCGCCCGTCGAAGGTCGGTCAGTCCCAACGACTCGTCATCTCTGTCCACAGCACGTTCACCACTCCCGTCGACCCGGCCGCGTGGTCCTCCACCACCAGGGCCCACTCGCCGTTGGCCACTTCATCCCCCGAGAACCCTGTGATAGCCGTGTGGATCACCAGACTGGATCCACTCATCGGGGCCTGGTCGAACACCGTCACCGACTGGCTCACCTCCCCGAACTCATTGAGCGGATTGAGCATCGTCAGGGTCAGCTGGCTGGGGTCCGGGTGCGCGATGTCCACGTACAGGATGACGTCCACCTCGACCGAGGCCAACGTGCTGACCACCAGCGGCAGCGTCACGCTCCCGGCGTCCGGGATGGCCACCGGGGTCTGAGCATAGAAGGTGCCCCACATCCACTTCGGGTTGCAGTTGCCTTCACCGACCCCATAGGTCACGCCGGCGCAGACCAGATCCTCGCCACACACCTGCGTGGGTCCGCATGCGCCGCCCAGGGGCGCGGCCTCCGGGTCCAGGCACCACAGCCCGTCCTCCCCGTATATCTCGGTCAGCGTGGCGGCACCGCTGGGCGGCTTGCTCACCGAGTACATGTTCCAAACGGGCACCGGCAGGGTCAGGGTGATGCAGTCCTCTTCCGGGTACGTCCTCGTCGTGAACACGAAGAGCTCCACCGTGTTGTCGACGATCTCGGTGATCACCGCGTCGTTGCCGGCGCCCACCGGGTGCGCGCCGGCCGAAAAGAAGACGATATCGGCGGTCGCGAAGTTCGCCTCCGTCGGTGGTGAGACCCCGAAGTACCCTTCGAACTCTGCGGCGGTCGTGAACCGCTCCAGGGTGTGGGTCATGCCCAGCCCCTCTGGCAGGCTCCAGCCGCCAAAACCCTTGTTGATCGTCGTCAGCGCCAGGCCCGTGGCGACGGGCTGACAGCTCCCCGCCTCGCAGACCTCGCCGCCCGCGCAGCTGCCGCAGGACCCGCCGCACCCGTCGGACCCGCAGTCGCCGACGCAGCCGGGGACGCAAGGCGCCGCGCAGGCTTGTCCGGCGGCGCCCGGGCTCGCCGCGGTCACCACCTGCCAGGTGTTCGGGAACGGCTCGCTGGTGTGGTCTTCGCCGTCGCCGCCGTTGCCGCCGGTCGCCACCTGTCCGGTCTCTGCCAGGTCGCACCGCTCCAGCGACGCTCCCGTGCCTGGGGTGGGGGCCTCGGTCTGTAGTTCCAGCGCGGTCTCCGGCGCGTAGGAGTGGAGCCCCACGGTCACCCCGGTCTTGTCCATGCCCATGCTGGAGCTGCCGTAGACCACGTAGTCCAGGTCACTCAGCAGCGGGGTCGTGCCGTCCCAGTAGAACAAGACGACCATCTCCGAGCCGTTGCCCAGCCCGGCGCTGCTGCCGATCTGGCCGACCATGGACGGCGCGTTGCCGTCCGACGGCCAGGTGTCGTAGCTCGGATAGAGGCCGTGCTCAGCCTCGAAGTGGCTGGCCGACTCGAGCCCGACCGTCACGTAGGCGCCCGGCGCGATGCTCGAGCCTGGTGGGAAGCGCATGCGGAAGTCCGCCGAGTTGGGAGACGCGGTGCCCGTCGTGATCCCCTCGTAGCCGCTGTAGTCCGCCAGGTAGACGTGGTCGAGGGCCACCGCCACCCCGTTGGGGTTGTGGATCTCTACGAACTCCGCTGCGCCCGGGCTCACCGCTACCTCCGTCAGCAGCAGCGGCGGGACGGCCCCTGGGGTCGGGTCCACGGGGCCATCGCCTTGTGGCCAGCACACCTGGCTCCAGACCGCGTCCCCCGGCGCGGCGCACACGAAGCCCGCGGCGCAGGCCGCGGCAGCGCAATCGGAGGCGCACAGCGACAGGTCGGTCAGCGCGTCGGTGAGGCACACCCCGCCGCTGCACTCGCCGCTGCCGAACGGGCACCCGTCGCCGTCGGCCAGGGTGCCGCTGGCCGGCGCACCAGGGGACGCACAGTTCGCCGCTCCGGGCGAAGAGCCCGACGCGCAGCTCGAGGCTACCCAGGCGTCGGGGGCGTCCGATGACGTCGGAGTGACGCGCTCCGTGGAGGTCCCGTTGCCTGGATTGAGCGGGTGGCCGTATGTCGACACGACATCGCCAGCCGCATTGGACAGGCTCACCGGCTCGGTGGCCGCCAGCCCGGTGCCGATGGTCTTGTCGGCGGTGGTGACCAGCAGCGCGTCGCCGCTCAGGGCGTACTCGCCTGCGTAGTCCGAGTCGACGATCAGGCCGTAGGCGCCGGGCTGCAGGGTGGTGGGGCCCGCGCCGAAGGCGACGATGGCCTCCGTCGTGGAGCTGTCGCTGATGGTCAAGGTCGTCAGATCCACCGGCTGCGTGCCGGCGTTGTAGAGCTCCACAAACTCGCCGGTGCCCTCGTCGAGCGGGTTCCCCATGACTTCGGAGATCACCACGCCCAGCGGTGTCAGCGCGATGTCGACGGTGACCGGGCCGCCGGCGCAGTCGATGGCTCCAGGGGAGGCGCCGCAGGTCGTGAAGACCCAGTTCGATGGCACGTCGCCGACGAGCAGATCCACGATCTGAGCGCTGGTCCCGTTTCCGGGATTGAACGGCGATGACCAGCTGGACACCACGGCACCGTCCGGCGCCAGCACGGTGATCGGGTCGGTGGTCGCGAGGCCCGACGCTATCGAGCTGTCTGGAGTGCGCAGTCGGAGGACGTTGGCTTCGATGGCGTAGGTCCCCTCGACGTACTCGCTGTCCATGATCAACGCGAAGGCCCCGGGTTGGAGCAGCATCGTCGCGCCGGCGACATAGGGCCCGAGCGGCTCCGACGTGTCGCCGTCGTCGATCCGCCAGTCGTGTAGATCAACCGGCTCGGTCCCGAAGTTGTAGAGCTCGACGAACTCGCCAGTGTCCTCGTCGAGCGCGTTGGCCATGACCTCGGTGATGGCCACGGTGGCCGGTCCGCTGGTCGGAGGTGTGGCCGCGCAGTTCGCGCTGCCGGGCGAACCCCCGGCGGGGCAGCTCGACGCGCTCCAGCTGCTCGCGATGTCTGGTGCCTCCGGCGACTCGCGCTCGACGCTCACGCCGTTGCCCGGGTCAAAGGGGGTGCTATACGAGTCGATCACCGCATCGTCGGGGCCGCGCAGGGTGATCGGGTCGTTGGTCGACAGCGCGTTGCCGAGGGTGGCCGACGACGCGACGGTCAGCAGCACCGCGCCGGCGTCGATGACGTATTGGCCGGCGTAGTCCGGATCGAGGATGACGGCGTAGCCCGAGCTCGCGACGACGGTGGTCCCGCCCTGCCATCCCGCGATGGTGTCGGCGCTGTCGCCGTCGTCGATGACCCAGCCCTCCAGGTCGAGCGCCTGATCGCCGTCGTTGTAGAGCTCGATGTACTCGCCGCTGGACTCGGCCAGGGGGTTGGCCATGATCTCGGTGATCCGGA
>JAAZYN010000485.1 GCA_014239625.1 Myxococcales bacterium
TTCACCACGAATCGCCCGGCGGTAAACAGCACCTGAGCCAGCCCCGCGGGCGACCAGCGATATCTGGGCAGGCCTCCCTGGACGTCCACCGAAGGGGGGCCCAGGGCGGCGGTCAGGCAGCTCATCTGCTTCGCCACCACGTCCGGCCCCAGCTCACTGGCCCACGACCTGATCACCACGCGGGTCAGCCGCTGATCCGGACGCGCCTCGTAAGACAGCAGCGCCTCTTGGAACCAGGGATTGTCCAGGGGCACCAGAAACCGGGCCGCGTCGAGCTTGACGATCCCCGGTGGGCGCGCCTCGCTGTCCAGCGCGGAGCGCGTGAACGTAGCCAGCTCGAAGGCCAAGAGATCACGCACCCCGTAGCCACGGTAGGTCAGCTCGCGCGCCTCCACCCCCAGGCTTGGCTGCCGGCCCCCGGCGAGGGCGCCGATGATCTCCCACAACACGGTGAAGCGCGCACGCCACTCGTCATCGACGGCAGGCAGCACCCGCGCCTCGAGGGTCTTGCGATGAGCGCTGAGCCGCACGCTGGTTCCGGCCAGCGCGAGCTCGCGCCCGCCCGCCGGCTTGGCCGCGAACCGCGGGCCGAACACCTCCAAGACCCCCTTCTCCAACACGCTGTCGGGGGCCCGCAACGACAGCTTCAAGCCCGTCGCGTGGCGCCGGTCTCCCCACGTGATTGTTGCGCTGGTGAAACGATCATCGGACAGGGCCACCACCACCTCGCGATCGCGATACACGGACCGCAGCGACGAGGCGAAGGCCCGACCCGACTGGGCCGGCGACAGGGCAAACAGCTGAGCGGTCCCCACCGAAGGCGACCGGGGCGCCGGCAGCGACGACGAGCCGCGCCCCCTGGCGGCGCGTGGGGCCAGACGCGGCGAGGCGGCCGACGTCGAATCGTCGACCGCTGGCTCGCCAGTCGGCTGCGGATCCGCTCCAGAGGCGGCAGCGACCGGTGACGCTGCCCCCGAAGGCGCCGACGGCGCGACCCGCTCCATGGCAGGGATACTGCCAACAGTGGAGGTCACGACGTCGATGACGAAGAGCGTCGCCGCGGCGGGGATCGCCATCACCAGCAGCACGATGAACGCGGTCATCGCGGCGCTTCGCGGCTTATACCCCCGAATCGCGGTCACCTGCGCGGGCAGCTCGGTCAGCGTCCCCGCCGTGTCCACGCGGCCGGAGGCGGGCACGCTATCTCGGGGGGCCTGCTGTCCCGTCAGGACGTGGCAGTTGCAGTAACAGCACTCGACGACGGCAGCGACGCCTTTCCATTTCAGTGGCGCCCGGCATTGCGGACAGGTGACAACCTTGGCCATGAGAGCGTTCTACTCGCCATCGGGCGCGCGGTCGAGCATCGCCGTGCTAACCTGCCGCATGCTCGAGTGGCTCTCGGTTGCGTTGGGGATGTGGTGGTTGGCCGGCGGCGGCATCCAAGACGCTCCCCATGTGCTCTGGGTCGAGGGCGCCGCCGACGAGGTCTCTCTTAGCGGTGAACACGACCCCCTGGAGGCCGGAGAGCGGGTCGCGGAGCAGCGGATAGCGCTCGGTGATCAATCTATCCTGTGGCTGCTCGACAGCACGCCCTCTGTCGTGCAGATCCGCGGCCCTGGGACCTTCCTGGCCATCGGTGGCCTGGTGCGGCCGGCCAACGAGGTCGCAGCCCGACCCTTCAGCCGGTCGGTCGCCTTTTTTGACCGTCCCACCGGCGCCAACAGGCCCGGCGCGATCGTCGACGCCGGGGAGGGGGATGATCCCAAGGCCCTCGGCGCTGGGGCCCCCAGGGACACCGCGCTGGTCGAGGACGGTCGCCGCCTCAGGTGGTCGGTGCCCCACCCGACGGCTGAAGTGAGCCTCGTGGTGGAGCGGCGCGAGCCCGACGGAGGGCTGATCCTGGTCGAGCGCTGGCGCGGCATTCGTGGGGGAACCCACTCCCTCCACGCGCCCCTCCTACCTGGCACCTGGTACCGCTGGACGATCGCGCGCGCGGCCCCGGGTGATCCGAACGCACAGCAGCCCGACGGCCCCCGGACCCACAGCTCGTGGTTTCGGGTGCTGCCCCCCGAGGCCCACGCCGCGGTGCTGCGACAGCTCGAAGAGGTCAAGGTCCTGGAGCAAGCCGCGGACGCTCAAGGGCTCGAGGGGGCTGGGCTGGCGCGAGCGGCGGAGGTCCTCCGAGCGGAGGTCCTGGAGGCTCACGGCCTGTTTCAGGCGGCCGAAGAGGCGTGGGCGTCGCTGGCGGACGATAACCCCCAAGCCGCCGGCATCGCGCGGCGTTGGCAGCGCATGCGACGCCGCACGTTGCGCCCCCCGGAGCCGATCTCTCATTTTCGCGGGCTCTTTGATTGGGAGCTCTTGTAGATGGCGGGCATGCGTCGCTTCCAGAGTCATGGCGACGGCCGCTTTGAGCGGAGCCAGTTCGCGGACATCGGCACGCATGTGGTGTTCGAAGCCGGCGTGCGCGTCTGGCACCCCGAGACCATCCGGCTGGGCGACAACGTCTATATCGGCCATGACGCCATGCTCAAGGGCTACCACAGCGGGGCGATCACCATCGGCGACGACACCTGGATCGGGCAGCGCTGCTTTCTCCACGGCGCGGGGGGCATCACCATCGGCGCAGGGGTCGGCGTCGGGCCCGACGTGAGGGTCCTCACCTCGACCCATGACCTCGCGCGGGCCAAGCTTGACCGACCTATCCTCGCGGCGCCGCTCACGTTCGCGCCGGTGGTCATCGAGGCGGACGCCGACATCGGCCTGGGCGCCATCATCTTGCCCGGGGTCACGGTCGGCCGAGGTGCCCAGGTCGGCGCCGGCGCCGTGGTGACCGCAGACATCCCGGCGCTGACCATCGCCGCTGGCAATCCAGCCCGGGTCCTGAGAACCCGGAAGTAACGGCCGCGCGACCGTTGTCAGGCCGAGTGTGTCGAGGTACTCATACGAGCGATGACCGCTACCTACGAGGAGTTGGTGGCCGACCGGAGACCCTTCCGACGGCGCCAGGTGATCGCGCTGGGGCTCCTCATCGGAGCAGGCGTCGGCGTCGCGGTGACCCTGTGGTTGCGGACCAGAGGGCACGATCTTTGGTTGGAGATCATGCTGCACGCCTTCGAGGGCGCCGTCGTGGGTGGCGTCTGCGACTGGTACGCGGTGGTGAAGACCTACCGCGCGGTGGAGACCCATCGAAACGAGGTGGCCGATGGGATCGGCCGATGGGTCGCCAGAGAGCTCCTCAGCCACCACGTGATCCATGAACGGATCGCGGCCCTGCTCACCGACCCGGACGTTCAGGCCGAGCTCGTGACTCTGCTCGACGAGCGCCTGGGTGCCGTCGAAGACACCGAAAAGTGGCTGACGGAGCGCTGGATGGAGATGGAGCCGACGGTCATCGGCTGGGGATCGCAGCTCGTCTTGGACGAGGACGCGCTGGCCGAGATCGACGCGACCTTCCTGGACCACAAACTCACGAGCGCGATGGAGACGTGCCTCGGCACGGCGATACTCGACCTGGCCAAGGCCGATGAGCTCAACACCCTCATCGAGGTGGCGCTAAAGGACACCAACTGGTTCATCAAGCTGGTCGGAGGGCTGAACACCGCGCGCATCCGCAGCGAGATCGAACGTGTCGGCATGGATTTACGAGATCGCGCGTACGAACCCCGCAGCGACGGCGACGACGCCGCGAAGCTCCTGGCCGCAGCGATGCCACCACTGCGGCACGCCCTGGCAGGCTACATCAAGGGATGGAACGCCCTGGAAGACGATCAGCGCCACGATGCCGTCGTGGCCACCCTGGGTCACCTGCGGGGTCCATTGGTGCGGTCTCTGGGAGAGCTCGTCCACCGCCTTCATGAAGAGCTCAAGAGCACCGAGACCCTCATCGAGCTGAGCCTCATCCAGAAGCTCGTGGACGCGCTCAAAGACAACCTCGACCA
>JAAZYN010000486.1 GCA_014239625.1 Myxococcales bacterium
ATTCGCCCCCCCCGCCCCCGCTGGGGGAGCCAGCGCCGCCCTGCGGGCGCCCACTACGCTCCTCCGTTCCTCCGCTCGCAGGCTCGCTCCGTCACTACGTCGCTCCGGAGCGGCCGACGGAGTCGGGCGAGGCGCGCGCGCTCGGTCTGTAGCTCCAGCCTCGCTGCGTGCGAGGGCGCAGAAGCTCGTGCGTTCGGGGTGCTCACTGTTGACGGATCCGCATTGGGATCAGTCCATCACGGTGAACCGAGCCCTCCCGACGAGCTGGCCACCGCCAGTCATCACGTCGACGCTCCAAGCACCGACCGCGTTTCCCGGCATGGCGGCGACCGGGAACCGGGACTTCAGGCGCAGCAGGTTGGGGATGACGTGGCCCTCTGGATCGTACAGCGTCGCCGTGGTCTCGGTGTGTTGATCGGGTAGCGCCTGCTCGGCGCCGTCGCGTCGCCACACGTGGCGCAGCTCGTCGCCGTGGCCCCCCGGCGTGACCACGTCCGTGACGGCGTACATGTCGGTGAGCCGCGACACGTGAATCTCGTTGACCTTGAGAGCCAGCCGCCCGTCGTCGAGGACCTCTGGGCCGACGTTCGCGATCAACACGTGGTTGGGGACCGGTGGGATCCAGGTGCGGGCGAGGTACGCCCCCCCGACCCCGACACCCGCGAGGACGACGATGACCGCCAGCCCCCTGGGGCTCTTGAGCATGGACACGGGGACGTGCATCGAGCAGAACGCGAGCACCGTCATCCCGCCGGCGATCATGCACGAGGCCAGCGCTGGAAGATCGCTCACGAGCGCCGGCACCGCGACGTTGAGGCAGGCGAACAGGGTGACGCCGTAGAATATGGACGCTATCCAGCGCCACTTCATGACGTAGTTGTCGAAGATGACGTCCATCGTGGACAGAAACGCGGTCAGGCCCAGCAGGCCGAGGAACCAGACGGTTGGCCCGTCGCCGACCGCGGTCTTCCAGTAAAACGGCAGCAAAAAGAAGAGCATGCCCTGGTAGAGGTTCTTCAGGACGTAGGTCATGGCCAAAAACCGGACCTTCTGCCCGGTCGTAGACACCTTCTCCTGCTGCGCCGAGCCGGTGCCGTGCAGGCGGAAGATCAGGACGATCATGACCCAGGCACCGATCAGCAGCAGCACCAACCAGCGGGCATAGCCCAGCCCCTTGGAGGCGAAGGTAGCCACGAACGCGCCGAGGCCCAAGGCGTAAAGGGAGTGTATCCAGAACAGCTTGCCGTGGTTGTCGTGAAACCACTGCCGGATTCGGGCGATGCGGCCCGGCCTCTTGCCGCCCCCCGCGACGGCCTGGTCGTCCCCTGATTCGTCTGCTTTAGCCCCCATGGTTCATGGCGCCTTGAGGACAAGCACGGCGGGGTGGTGTTGACCAACGTGGGACGCAGCGGAGGCTGGTGACGTCGTCTTCGGAGACCGTCGAGCCGGTCGAGCGGTGGTCGCGCCCGCGAGCGCCGCGGCCCGTTGTGGCCGAAGGTTTTTGGTTGATGCAGGCTGGCGCCCTGGAACGGAAATTCGCGGGCAGATCTGGCGAGCGGTTCGACCAGGACGAGGCCCGAGCGTGACGGACTGGCTGCGCCAAATTCGAACACGAGGAGCGAAGATCTGGGCCGAACAAGCCGCCACAGGTGCGCAGGAGTTTATGTCCCAGGACGCTAGCGCGCGCTTTCGCCACGAGTTCTCCGAGCACGAGGGCGTAGCGGTGACAGTAAGGACGGCGCGCGCTCCGGCGAGCGTTGAGTGATCACGGTGTGGCGGTGGGCTCCAGGGTGACCGTGATCGTCTTGCGCTCGCCGGCGTCCAACGTCTGGTCGACCTCCGTGCCCTCGCGGATTCGGGTGCCCCCCACCGCGTCGAAGCCGCGGACGACGACGTCGAAGTCGGTGCCCTCGGGGATCAAGATGTCGTCGAAGAGCACGCCGCTGGCGGGTTGGTCGTCGTTTTGAGGGTCGTTGAACGAGTTGTCGCAGGCGACCGTCTGCCCGTCGCCGATGGTGTTGTTGCTGAAGTCGAACAGCTGCACGACTATCTCGACGACCGAGTTGTCGATACAGGGTAGCCCGTCGCTGAACGTCCAGCGGACGTGGACGCTGCCCGGGTTCTGGGTGAGGACCATCTCCTCGGTGGTCGCGGCGGTGTCCTCGCTGACCCTCACGCCGGCTTGCTCTGCGCCGTGTGTCGCCCGTGGCGTCGTGTCCGTGCTGAGGCCGTCAATCCGCACGGTGTACGTCCCCGGCAGGACCGGGTCGACGACGATCTCCCCGGACCGCGCGCAGGGGGCTGTCGCTTCATTCTCGAGGGTGCCATCCGAGCCGATGACCTGGGCTCGCACCAGCCCCAGGCGGAACTCATCACAGCTCTTTGACAGCAGCGTGTATCGGGCGGTCACCGAGCCTGAGACCACCGGGTCATCCGCGCAGCCAGCTATCGTCCATCCCGTCGCCAGTAAGGTGAGCGCCGTCAACAGAGCTGCGTGTCGGTTTGTTCGCATCATCGGTCTCCAAGAACAAATATCCCGTGATGGGATCGAAGATTTTGCGGGTGCCACCCCAAGGACCGAGACTATTTAGACGATGTGCTCTCCAGTCAATATCTGCGGCTCTTTTCGGACGCATTGTGCGCTCCTGGGGGTCCTTATGATGGCGGCCTGCGTGGCCCGTCCGGGGCTGTCGGCGGCCTGGTTCGACCCGGTCACTGCGGGATTCAACGGCGGTGTCGGCCGGCCTGGGGCGTTGAGCCCGGCCGATGACGCGTCGCGGCGTGCCCATGCCCGCGATCTCGACCGCCAATGGGCGCGGCATGACGTCGAGGTGCTCGAGGAACGGCTGGCGAGCCAGCGCACGATCGCCGGGGTCGAACGGGTAAAATCCCAGACACCAAGGGCCGAGGCCACCTGCGAGCCGGCGCGGAGCTCTGCCCCGGCGACCAGGAGGGCCAAGCCACCCAGGGCGTCGCCTCCGGCCCGGCGGGCGCGCTCGGACACGGCTGGAGCCAGGGCCCCTGAGGCCACCCGGAGGTCTGTGAAGCCTCGGGTTACCGAGGGGGCCACGCCGAAGGCTTCACCCAGACCGAAGGTCTCGACAGAGGCATCTAGGCGGAAGGCCACCGGATCGAAGATCTCGCCCCGGCCAGCGCCGGCTCGGCGCGGCGATCGCGGGGCCATGGGGGACGGTAGCGTCCCTGGCGAGTTGGTCGCTGCGGCTCGTCGGCTCGTCGGTCTGGGGTATGACGACGAGCGAAACACCTTTCTCCGTCACCTGCTGGTGAGCGCCGCGGTGGACATCCGAGTGACGGCCGCGCGGTCGGTCTTCGATCACAAAGCGCTGGAGGCGATGAGGGCCCGCGGGTGGCACCTCGATCGCCGCGCTCTGCGCAAGCTCCGTGTCGGCGATCTCCTGGTTTTCCAGCCGGGAGCGCAGCTGGTAGCGGTCGTCGAGCAGGTCAGCCCCAGCGGAACGGTGACGTGCATCGGGCCCGTCTTTGGGCGGGTCAGACGATTCGTCGCGAACCTCGGCACACCGTTGGCTCGTAGGAACGAAACGACAGGCGAGATCCTCAATGATCGCCTGACCGGTCCGGGTGCCACCCAGGGGGGTCGCTCGAGCGCCACGTTGGCGGGAGAACTCTTTAAACTTGGGGCTCGACCTGCGCTTCGGTGACCCCCACCGAATATTTGAGAGCGTGGAGACGTCGCGCGATGGGCTGACATTGGGTTAGACTGAGAGGGTATGAGCGGAGAATCGAGCCTTGTCGGTTTTGCTGAAGCCGTCGTGCAGGCCATCACCAGCGCTGGAAGTCCTTCCATGCTCACTCAGAGCTTGCAGGAGGCCTGGCACCTTTTCAGGCACCTGAGCTCAGACGACCAGGCGATCGAGCTGGTGTCCGATCAGTCAGGCCTCCATGTGCGTTTGGAGG
>JAAZYN010000487.1:0-242 GCA_014239625.1 Myxococcales bacterium
GGATGACCGAGGCAACGTTATGGTCGACCGGCGCCTTCACACCAACGTGCGCGGCGTGTTCGCGGCCGGCGACGCGCGGCGCGGTCAGAGCCTGGTGGTGTGGGCGATCAGCGATGGCCGAGAGGCGGCGCGGCGGTGCGACACCTTTTTGAAGGGGCGCTGAGTCAGGGGCTCGGACGCCCCCCGCCAGGCTGCACCGGGGAGGTCGGGGAAACCCATCGAAGGCCCGCCGACGCTATGGT
>JAAZYN010000487.1:252-3932 GCA_014239625.1 Myxococcales bacterium
GCGCGCGGCGAGGCCGTTCCGGGGCGGCCTATCGACGGCCCGCGGTGGGTGTCGTTACGCGAGGAGCTCTTCGAGCAGGCTCATGACCTCGGACTCCTCCGAATCGATCCGCCCATCTGCCGCGATCACCGCGCGTACGACGCTCAGATAGGTCCCCTTGTGTTGGCGAGGGATCGCGTTGGGGTCCAGATCTGGCGGCCCGTAACGTAGCCACTTGGCGACCGTCTCGATGTCCGAGTCGCCGAGCTCTAATGATTTTGCGAGCTTGAGGACGAATTCGCGCTCCTCTTTGGCCAGATCTGCGTCCGACCACGCCGCCACGCAAGCGACCTGCACGAGGATGCGGCGATCCTTCATCGTCAGGTCAGTCATTGGGGATTCCATGCTCAATGGGTCCTCCACCGCAAAGCTGCCGGGTTAGAGATATCTAGACCGATAACAGGCGCGGCGCGAAACGTCGAGAGCGACGCTCCCCCGAATCAGCCATGTTCGGCCCAATACGTCACCAGGTCCCAATAAGCGGCCGGGACGCCGCCGAACTCGGACAGCGACACCTCGATGCTCTGGCGCGCGCCTTCGGGCGCGGCTCGCCGGTTCGCGACCTGGCCGACGACGGTGATAAGGCCGGCTCGGGCAGGGGCTCCTGGGATGGCGACGTGAAGCTCCTCGCCCAGCACTGGGGCTTCATTCGAGGCCACGTCAAAGCAGAACCCGTGAGGGCCGATTCGACGGATCACCATGGCTCGGACGGAGCCCAGAACGGTGAACGTGCCGGGCGCTGAACGCACGTCCACCAAACCCTCTGTCCAATCCGCCCCGGCCGCCGACCGGTCCCGGCTACGCGTGCTGCTGAGGGCGCGCCGCCGGCTGGGCTCTCGCCTCTTCGGCAGCGGGACCCACAGATCCGATCCCTTCTCGATTTCGGGCGGTCGTCCTGACATGCACCCTCGATCATACTGTGCGCCAAGGAGTCGGCAATACTTATCGGTCGGACGTCGGTAACCGTCGCTCGGCACGAGACGAAAAAGGGCACGCTCCGGCAGCTGAGAGAGGGACCAATACTGTGCTTCGATAGAGACTAGAGAGGCATCAGGAGACTGCCGGAGCGTACCGAGGTCTCGGGTTAAAGCTTCAGCACGATGCGTGCCAACCTGAGCCGGTGTCCTCCAGTTCCGGGAAATCAAAAGAGGTTTCCCGAATGTCGCCGGCGGCGCCGCGGCCAGGCGCTGCGCCGTCACGCCAGATTGGCAACGGAGACGGCGT
Organism: Myxococcales bacterium; assembly: GCA_014239625.1. GTDB lineage: Bacteria > Myxococcota_A > UBA9042 > PHBI01 > JAAZYN01 > JAAZYN01. The sequence goes on from JAAZYN010000487.1 coordinate 1,516, forward strand.
CAACCCCTCAAGACCAGTGACATTTTGGCAGTCGGAACGGGCGATGCGGAAAAAGGTCTCAGGTGCCCTCCACCTCGATTTTGATCGGTGGTATCGTCCCGCCAACGAGCAGCCGCGTTGCCTCACTTGATGCGAGGCGCCCACCGAATCGACGCGGCTCGTGCTCGCACGTAAGAGTGTCATGCCGTTCGGGTGCTGGTCGCCAGTCCATGCCCGGAACGACGAGTGGAGGCGTTCGTGAGCGAACATTCTGACCATGCCGACAACGAGGATCTCGACCCCAAACCCGAGACGCCGGGAGGCGACGACGACGACATCTCCGTCGAGGTCTCCGAGACCACTCCTGTGTCGGGCGTCACCGATGGGTCGGCCGCAAATGGCGATTACGGGGCCGTGCCCCCGCCACCGGAGCTTGCGGACCGTGAGGCCGATCGGCTCCTTCAGGCGACGCCCATCGCCACCAAGCCCGGGCCGCCGACAGGAGGCTTCGCCAGGCCGTCCGCCTCGGATGAAGACGCCTCGGAGGTCCCCGTCCTCTTTGGCGCCGGGGCTCCGGCTGTCCACGAAATCGGCGAAGAGCATGCGCTCCCGCCGATGGACGCGGAGCTGGAGCTGCCCGGGGACGACGCTGTCGAGGGCTATGATGACGCGGGATCCGAGGAAGAGGAGACCTCGTCGTCCGACAGCGACAGCGAGAGCGAGAGCGAGAGCGATGACGCGGAGGATGTGGAGGATGTGGAGGATGTGGAGGCCGCAGCGCACACCGACGAGGCCGGCGCTCTTCTGTACCAAGGCGATGGCTCTGCCGACGATGACGAGGCCAGCGCCGAAGACTCCTCCGTCATGAGCTACGGCGAGAGCGCCCTGGGCGACTTCGACGCCCCCGAAGAGATAGTCGACGACGAGGACACCGGTGACGACGAGATCGAAGAGGGCGGCGATGAGGTATACGCGGCGCCGCACGGAGGCGACGCGTCCCTCGACGACCCGATGCTCGGGCTGACACCTTCTCCGCCGGAAGCGTGGGAGTCTCCGTCGCCTCCGTCGATGCCTTTCGCGGCCGAGGCGCCTTCGAGCCCGCCGCCGGCCGACGCCTTCGAAGCCGCCGCGCCTCCTTCGATGCCTTTCGCGGCCGAGGCGCCTTCGAGCCCGCCACCGGCCGACGCCTTCGAGCCCGGCGCGCCTCCTTCGATGCCTTTTGCGGCCGATGCGCCGCCGAGCTTGCCGCCGCTCGACGCCGACGAGCTAGCACCTCCGGCCATGCCCTTCGCGGTCGAGGGGCCGCCCACCTCAACGCCCCCGTCCCTGGTGACACCGGCACCGTCGCTGCCGGACGCACCTCCACCTTTGGTCGCGGAGTCCGAAGCCATGGTGGCGGCGAGCCCGCCCTCGCCCCCGCCCCCGCCGCGCCGGGCGCTTGCGGCTGATGCCCCGCCCTACCTGAGGGAGCGCGCGAAGTTCGACAAAGAGGTGGCCCGGCAGGCCCGCCTCGGACGTTGGCGCGGGCTGGCAAAGATCTTGGCGCGGGCTGTCGAAGAGGCGCCCTGGGCGGCCGCTCGCGAGGTCCAGGCGTCGCTCATGATCGACCTGGCCCATCTGCGTCGGGACCGGCTCAAAGACCACGCTGGAGCTATCGAGGCGTATGCTGGCGTGGCGGATGCCGACCCCGCTCACGTGGAGGCGCTGGAGGTGCTCTCGGAGGCGTATCGGTCATCGGGTGACTACGAGAAGCTCTACTGGCTCTACTTACGCGCCGCCGAGGTTCGCTGGGATCCGGCGGGCCGCCTCTCGTTGGCCCGCAAAGCTGCCGAGACCGCGCGATTGACGGGCAAGACGGAGCTCGCTACGGCGGCCTGGGAGCGAATCTGGCGCCTTGGCGAGCACGCTCCGGAGGTGGAGGGCGAGCTGACCCGGGCCTATCGGGCTACCCAGGGGTGGGACGCGCTGGCGAACTTCCTGGACGAGCGCCTGCAGGATTTGGAGGGGCCGCTCAAGCGCGTCCTCGCGTGGGAGCTGTGCGAGCTCCACCTGGCGGTGCGATCCGACGCTGAGTCCGGCGGGAACATCGCTCACGGGCTGCTTTCCGACGACGTCGAGCCGCTGGGGCTCTCCTTCGCGATCCAGGCTGCGGCGGACGCCGGGCGCTGGGATGCCTTGGCGCAGTACGTGGATCAGACCAAGAGTCTGCGCGGCGCGGTCGCTGCGGAGTTGTTGACCGACGCGGCGGAGGCGCTGAGCGCCGGTGGCCAGTACCAGACGGCTCTGGACGCCTGTAAGCATCTTCGAACCATGGATTATGAGGACCCGCGTGTCCTCGCCGTCGAAGAGCGGTGTCTGGAGAAGGGCGGGGCCCCCGACGAGCTCCTGTTGGTGCTCGGAAAACGGGCCGAAGAAGCGGTCGATCGGTCCACGAAGAT
>JAAZYN010000488.1 GCA_014239625.1 Myxococcales bacterium
CACCCTGCTCAAGCTCATCAAGGCCCTCGAGAGGGGGCAACAGCGAGCCCATCTGGAAGCGCTGGGCCCGGCTGGCCTCGGCAAGACCGTCAAGAAGGCCGCCCGCAAAGCGGCCTATCGCCTCAAGTCCAAGGGGATCGATGGTGAGGTCGTGGCCGAGGCTGCCGTCGAGTTCAAGCGCGAGGCCAACCTCGACGAAGCGGTGCTTGTGGGCCTCCCCGGCCTGCGCGGCAACTATTTCGCCGTGGCGGCTGAGCTCCCCGGCGCTCAGTCGTTTCGCTTGCAGCTCGAGGGACAGAACGTCGAGGGCTCGGTCTTGGAGCCGATCAGCCCAGGGCGATTGAAGAAGCTGCGGCGGAGCATGGAGGAGGGCAACGAGGGCCACCAGTTCCTGTTGGCCGACGCTGCGCTGGCGGTGAGGACCATCGACGCCTTTGGTGCGGAGCTCCGCGCCCGCGGCACCGACAACCCTGATGGCTGGGCCCATATCCAAGCCTGGCGAGCGGACGCGATGGAGCGCGGCGCCGACCCAGAGACAGCCAACGCCAGAGCGCTGCTCGACGACAGCCTGCTCAACATCCCCGACGGCCTGAAGCGGTCGGCGGGAGAGCTCTTGTCCGACCCGCGCTTCGGCCCGCCGGTCCCGCCAGACGGCCCGGTGGATTCGCTGATGGAGCAGATCGGTCAAGCGGTTCACAGCCCGCTGGAGCTCACCCAGCAGCAATTCGTAGAGCGCCTGGAGGGGCTCGCCGCGACTACTGCAGATACGTGGCTGGCGGAAGAGGCAGCGCGCGCGAGCGTAGCGCGCTGGCTCGACTACTCGGCGGATTGCTTCCACGCGTGGGGCGACGATGACGCCGCCTTGCAGTGCCTGTGGACCGCCGATCAGCTTCACGGCGGAGGCCTGCTCCCACACGAGCTGGACGTGATCCGAGGCGCCTTCACCCACATCATGGACATCGACTCCGCGTGGTCTCACTATCAGGAGTTCCAGGAAGACCCCGAAGCGCACGCGGACCACATGCACGGCGATCACGACCACTGAGCGGCCACGTCGGCGTGAAGAGATCGCCCTCGGGAGGTCGAAGCGAGCGCCACCTGGTTACTCACGCGGGCGGCAACAGCCTCCCCCGGGCCAGGGCGCGGGGGTGTCCGGCGAGACATGGCACTCAGAGCGCGCCCCACGAGACGGGGGCAGGCCGTGTCCGTGGGCCCCCGATGAGCATCCAGACACGCCGACGCCTCACGCCCATGGCGCAACGCGGGGACAAGGGTTAAGTTGGGGTCATGCCAAGAATTGTCCTGACATGCACCACCGGTGGCCTCGCCGGACATCGTTTCGAGTTCGACAAGGACCGAGTCACGATGGGCCGCCGCGACACCAACGACGTGGTCCTCGCCGCAGACGACGAACGAGCCTCGAGCGATCATTGCGAGCTGCGCTTCCAGGCCGGGACCTGGATCCTGGCCGACCGGGCGTCCACCAACGGGACCTACGTGGATGGCGCTGAGATAAAAGGCGACGTCTTGGTGCGCACGGGGCTCCTCGTGGAGCTCGGCGAGGGTGGCCCGGTGGTCATGGTGGACTTGCCGGACGACGAGCCCGCGCTCGCCGGAGGCAAGCCTGTGCCGATCGCGCCCGCGGCAGGTCCAAACGCGACCGTGCTGGCCGATGGTCGATCCGCGGCATCGCCGGCGCCCCAAACCAGCGGTGCCTCATCGGAGGCCGCCGCCTTTGCGGCTGCGGGGGGCGGCGGCGGGCCCGGCCCGGGCCCGAGCACGGGGCGCACCTCCTACTATATGGCGATCATGACCGACAAGGTTCAGAAGTCGTCGAAGAAGCTCAAGATCATGATCGGGCTCCTGACGCTCCTGCTCGTCGGCGTCGCCACCTTCGGCGTGATCATGGCGGTCAAGGTGGAGAAAGGTGAGGAGAACCAGGCCGCCCTCGCCGAGGAGCTGAAGAGCACGGGCGAGAAGCTCGAGAAGACGGACCAAGCCCTCGACGAGACCAAGGCCGCCCTGGAGGAGGCCCAGGGCCGCATGAAGAAGGCGCGAAACAAGCTGGCCAAGACGTCGGGGAAACTGGCAACCCTTCGATTGGCCATCAAGAAAGCCCAGGGTGACGCGAAGCTGGAGCTCCAAGCGCAGGCCACCAAGCTCGAGAAGACCCGGCAAGAGTACGAGAAGAAGCTCAAGAGCCAGGAACAGACCCTCGCCAAGCTCAGCAAGGACAGCGCGGGCGGCGAGAAGATCGCCAAGGACTTCTCTAGCGCCTTGTACATGCTCATCGCGCCAACCCCGAAAGGGGAGTTCGGCTTCTGCACCGCGTTCGCCATCCACACCTCGGGGGTGTTGGCGACCAACAGCCACTGTCTCCGCACGATCCGGAGCCTCAACACGGTCGGGAAAGCTGCGCTGGCCCGCATGAATCGAAACCCGTCGAAGACCTACCGGGTCGTTCGGTGGCGCGGGCATCCCAAGCACGCGAGGCTGCTCAGCGAGGACGTGGCCTTGCTGTGGTTGGACACCGCCGGCGGGACGCTGCCAGTAGCCACGAAGTTGGCCGCTGTGGACAAGGTCAAGACCGGGCTCGGCCCGGGGATGCCCATCTATACCATGGGGTTTCCAGGGAAGGTCATGAACGAGCGCCAACCGGCGGCCGACTTTCGGGCCGCGGTCATCTCGCGCTTGACCGACTTCGCCAACGGGCCGGGGACCGAGAAGACGGCCCGAGTCGTCTGGCACAGCGCGCTCACCTCGAAGGGCACCAGCGGCTCGCCCATCTTCGATCGTGACGGCGAGGTCATCGCCGTCAACACGGGAGGGCTCGGCGCGCGCTCTGTGGAGGTGTTGGACAAGAGCACCGGGAAGAAAGTCAAACAGGTCGTCTATGACGCCACGGGGCTGAATTTCGGGGTCCGCATTGACGCTCTGCGAGAGATCATGGGACCCGCGCCCCCGGCGCCAAAGGCCGCGGCGCCGGCTCCAACGACTGCCCCGAACACCGCGGGCGCCGCCCCGACGATGCCGGCGCAGTGCCAGCGGTACAAGAGCTGCCTCGACGCCCTCAGCGTGCTCACGCCAGCTTCGAAACAGACCTACGACAAAGCCTGGGCAGCGCTCCAGGCGTCGATCAAGGCGGGCAAGACGCCGCTGGCCACCCAGGCGTGCCAGCAGGGGCTCGCGGCCATGGCGAAGGTCCCCAACGCTCCAGCCGCGTGCAAGTAATCACGCGGTGTCGCATGCGTCCTGAGAGCTGGCGGAGAGACGTCCCCAACGCCCCAGCCGCGTGCAAGGCGGTCACGCGCTGTCGGGCGCGTCCTGAGAGGGGACGGGGACAGGAGCAAACCGCCCCGTCTCGAGAAAGCTCAGCACGTGCGCGCGGGCGACCTCATGATTCATGATCCACGTATGTGATGCGGCGACCTCGGCGAAATCAGCCATCCTGTCGAGCTTCGTCTCCTCGACGCACACCGTGCCATCGCTGGGGGTGTCTTTCGGGATGAGGCTGAAACCTGAGGTGACCCAGCTGGGCGGATTTCCGACCGACACGCGTTTGGTTCCGGCGATCACGCCCACCGTGACGTCCGGGGTCGGCCAGCCGGCAGGGTCTCCGACGTCGACGCCGGCCGGTCCGAAGTACCATCGAAACACCGGGTTATCGCGCAACGCCCGGGCGACTCTGCTCCCCTTGTTCGGTGGGGCCAGCATCACGATGCGCTGCCACGGAACGCGCTCGCCCAAAAAGCGCGCCAGTATGCCTCCCAGCGAGTGGGTGACGCCGAGCACTGAGCCATGGATCTCGTCGGAGATCCACTCGGCGACCTGTGCTGCCAGGTCGTCGACCGGCATCTTTCTGGACGGGTAGGTGCGCGCCCAGGTCGGATAACCAGCGGCCTCCACGCACCGGCGGAGGTTCGCCAT
>JAAZYN010000489.1 GCA_014239625.1 Myxococcales bacterium
AGAAGCGATACGCCTTGAGGAACGTCTCCTGAACGAGATCCTGTGCTTCCTGCTCTCCGCGGGTCATGTAGAGCGCTGCGTTATACAGGCTCTCCATGTGCTGCAGCGCTTCGGACTGAAACGCTTTCCGAGATGCTTCTTCCTCGCTCCGCCGAGCCTTCGATTTGAAGAAGATCATTGAAACCTGCTCCTTACCCTGAGTTCCCCTCTGCGGGGACTCTCCATCGCACAACATGTCTTCGGTGGCGGGTATTCCCGCCGCGCAAATGTGTCACCACAACTGGATACGTAAAAACGCATCATCTGGTTTCAACGACGTGTGACCGGCGCCGAGATTCACATTGAATTCCGACACAGGCCCCGCCGTCGATTTTGTTGACCAATCACTCGCTGGATAGCAGTGCTGAGGAGTGTTCGTCAGGTCTATAGCCGCATCCGTCGCCCTCGCCCTCATCGCTCTCGGTTGGACCCTCGCGGCGGGAGCGAGAGGCGGGACCGATGGAGCTGCGCTCAAGCGCGAGGTGGAGGCAACCTTTGCGGCTCATCGCGCGGTGGCGCCCCAGTGGGACGATGGCCTGGCGAAGCTCGCCGTCGCGTGGACGAAGGCCCCGGCGACCACCGACGCGCGGGTTTTCTTGCGCAACCGGGGGGTCGCCGATGGTCTGGTGGTGCCAGTGGCCGCAAGCGGCGCCGCGGAGTCGCGCCATGTACGAGGTCAGCTGCTCTCCTATGTGGCCAGGTCCGTGATCCCCCAAAGGGTGACCCATTTTGGTGTCGCAGAGAGCGGATCCCGGGCCCTGCTGGTGTTCGTGCGGCGCACCCTGGAGGGGATGAGTTGGCCCGCCCCCAGGAGTGGACAGCGCGCCGCCAGGCTCACGGGGCGACTGAGCGAGTCCGGCTACTCGCGGGTGATGCTGGCGGTGGGGCGTCCCGACGGCCGGGTCGACCGGGTTCGAGTATCGCGTAAGGGGCAGCGCCTGTGGGCGCGGGTCCCCTTCTTGGGCGGTGACGGCCGCTACGTGGTCGAGATCGTCGCCAAGGGGGCCAGAGGGCTCGAAGTCCTCGCCTTGCGGACTGTCCACGTGGGGGTCCCATCGCTGGTGACGGTGCCGGTGCCGCGTCCCATCGATGGGGCCGATGAAGCGACCCTCGAAGCTCGACTGTTGAGCCTCATCAACCGTGAGCGAGGGAGGCACGAGTTAGCTGTCCTCGCGCTCGATCCCGCGCTCACCCGCACGGCCAGGGGTCACGCTGCGGCCATGGCGGCAGCTGGCGTCGCGGCTCACAAGCTGCCAGGCGGGAGCTCGGCGAAGGCGCGCCTCAAGAGGGCGGGTGTCCACACCCGGCGCTTCTTCGAGAACGTGGCTATGGCTGCCACTGTGGATCAAGCCCATCGAGAGCTCTGGGAGAGCCCCAGTCACCGCTTGGCGTTGATCGATCCGACCGTGCAGCGTGTCGGGATCGGGGTGGTGCGCCGCCAGTCGGAGGGCGGGCAAGCGCTCTTCATTGTCGAGCACCTGGCCGCGCGGTAGGAAGCCTGGCTGGCCCGATGGGGCGCTCGGTGGCGGCTCGGAGCCCCGGCGGTCCATGCTGCGCGCCGCCGTGCACCGACGCGGCGTGGTGCACGGCGGAAGCGGCCGCCATGCTCTTGGCCCACAGAGTTCGGTTGGCGAGGAGCGCCGATGGCTCGGAGCTTCAGGGCCGCGGTCGCTTCTCCAGGCCTGCTCTGATCGCGGATTGTTGGGCCTCTGCGAGGCTGGCCACGCCCTTGTCCGCGAGGTCGAGAAGCCGGTTCAACTCGTCGCGGCCGAAGGTCCCCTTCTCCCCGGTCCCTTGTACCTCGATGAGCCGGCCTGCGGTGGTCATCACCACGTTCATGTCCACCTCGGCGTTGGAATCCAGGGGATAGTCGAGGTCCAAGCGTGGCCTCCCGTCTACGATCCCGACGCTGATCGCAGCGACCGGCGCCAAAAATGCGTCGGACGACGCGTCGCCCAGCGCGACGAGACGCTCCAGAGCCAGCCGCGCGGCTACGTAGCCTCCCGTAATAGCGGCCGTCCGCGTGCCCCCATCGGCTTGCAGTACGTCGCAATCGACGGTCAGCGTGCGCGGTCCGATGGCGTCGAGGTCGAAGCCTGCCCGCAGCGAGCGTCCGATGAGTCGTTGAATCTCCGTCGAGCGTCCGTCGAGCTTACCGCGCGACACCCCCCGCCGGGTTCGATGCGGGGTGGCGCCGGGGAGCATGCTGTACTCTGCGGTCAACCAGCCGCCACCCGAGTCCAGCCTGAACGGCGGCACTCGGTCTTCCGCCGAGCAGGTGCACATCACGCGGGTATGACCGCACTCGATGAGCACCGACGCCAAGGGCGCCAACGTGAAACATGGGGTTATGCTGACGGAGCGAAGTGCGTCATCAGCTCGATGGGGGCGTAGGAGGCTGTCGGCCATGAGGAGACTCGCAGATCAGAAGCTCAAGATGGAGTTCAGATACACGTAGTCGGCGTTGTCCGAAAGCGCGGTGAACGTAAGGGCGTCGATCCCGTCTTGGCCAGCGACGAAGATCCCCACCCCCACCTCCAACGAGGCGAGCCCGCTGAGCCGCCATATGAACCGCGGCGAGAGCATCACGTCGCCGTGGCTGATCACCCATTCGGTCATCACGCTTACCATCAGCTCGAGGCTCAGGCGCATGTTCATGACACCCGTCAGCTTCAACATATGATTGTCGACGATCGCGAGCTCAGCAGAGGCTTCCAGCCCGAAGATAGCCAGGTGTGAGAACTCGAGGGAGGCGTCGAAGATGAACTCGTACATGAAGTCCAGCTGCACGGCCCAGTGCAGCGACGGCTTGCGAAGCGCCGTCAGATCACGCCGATAGAACGTGCGATCGCTCGAAAACGCGACGTCTCCCTTGATGCCCACCGGACCCGCCGTGAAGTTGAAGTCCGCCCCGACCACATGTCGCCGCTCGTAACGTGACGAAAAGGCCGCTTGAAGATCGTCGCTGCTATCGGGGACGCCGTCGAGGGTCGCTTTGAGGGCGGCTCCAAAGCTGTCGTCAAAACGAATCACCGGCACTCGGTCCCATTGGTAGGCGTAGGCGAGCCCCATGTCGACGCCACCCAGGGTCGTCGTGAGGCGCACGCCCAGGTCAGCGCCCGTGATACCGTCGTCGGGTGGGTCTTCGGTCGCTTGGAAGACGGCCTGGACTTCTTCGTATCGGCTCGGGTCCACCGCAGCGAAGGCGTCCTGAAGCGGGCCGGGCATCAAGCCTTGCAGCGCTGGCTTCAGCACGGCCCAATCCGTCCCGACCCAATCCACCGAGTGGGGGCGAAACCACGGGATCCAGACCAGCGAGATGGTCACCGGTCCAGCTCTCTGTGCGACCTCTACGGACCAGACCGGCAGCTGGTTGGTGTCGTTTCGCTCGAGCGGGTCATCGCGGAGGTCGAGCGGGTTGAGGACACTGAGCGGGCGCGAGAAGTCCGTCCTGCCCCATGTAATGATTCGGTGCCCGACGGTGAGATCCATCCCGAACTCGAACCGCCACAGGACATACGTCTCGTCGAGCTGAGCTTCGATGGTGCTGCGAAGCGGGCTATGGGCATTGGCGGTGCCGTCGTCGACCAGCAGTTTGTGAACGAAGTGCCCTGCGGCTACCACCCGCATGAAGGGGTTGGGCTCGTAGGCGAGGTTCAGCGCGAACCGATTACGCAGCACGAAGATGTCTTCACCGCCGCCATCCCAGGCGAGGTCAAGCATCGCTCGCGAGTCGAAGACACCGTTGAACATCGTCTGAGAGGTGGACGACGCCTCCGTCACGTCGTTGGTTTCGCCCTCATCGTCGATGACGTCATCGTCATCGTCATCGCCCCCTGAGGAGCCTTTCACGGCTGAACGGGTCGACCCATCGTCGTCATC
>JAAZYN010000048.1 GCA_014239625.1 Myxococcales bacterium
GGTCGCGGTCGTCGTCGTCGATGTCGTCGACGATCGACTGCAGGTGGCTGATGAGCTCACCGTGGTTGCCCAGCGCAGTGGCGAGCCGCATCAACTGGTCGACGGTGGTCTCGTTGCCCGGGTCATGCGTCAACGCCAACATGAAGTGATCGAAGGCGCTCTCCGGAAGCTGCCCTTCGTTTTCGAACAGCGCAGCGATCTTGTAATGCCACTCGACCTTCATCAGCGGGTCTTCATCAGCCGCTTCGCGGACCTGATAGACGCTCACCAACTTGGGCCAGTCACCGCGGCGGTCATAATACGGCTGCAGGATCGGCGCGATCATCGGCGCGTGCGACTCGTCGGAGAACAGCTCCTCGAGTGCTGCGATGGTGGCCAGGTTCTCAGGCTGGACCGCCAGAATCGCGGAGTAAAGCTCCACGGCCTCCTGCACGTCCGCCAACTTGGCGTGGCGCACGTCGGCGAGCCGGACCTGCATCACGGTGATCCGATCGCGGTCGTCGCCGGCGCGCGCGATGATGTCTTCCAGGGTACGAGCGAGGTCGTCCCAGTTCTCCGTCGCGGTGAACAGCTCGTCCAGGCGCTGCAGCGCGCCCATGTGGCCCGGCTCGATGTCCAAAGCCTCCTGAGCCGCGCTGATCGCGTCTTCGTGGCGCTCGAGGCGGTCGCGAAGGAGATCGGAGATGCGGAACAGGTAATCGATCTTCTCGTTGGCGTCCTGCGAGATGTCGACCTTCTGGCGGTAGATGTCGAGGAGCTCTTCGGCCTGGTCCAGCGAGATGTAGATGTCTTCGAGAGCGTTGGTCGCCTCGACGTTCTCCTCGTCCTCTTCGCGGACCTTCTTGTAGAACTCTTTGGCTTTCTCCAGATCTTCGATGCGTCGGTGCCACGCCCGGGCCACCGTGAGCTTGATCGCCAGGCGGGCGTCCTTCTCTGGCGGCTCCTCGGCCTTGTCGGTGAAGAGCGTGACGAGTTTGTCCCAGCGGTCCATCTCCTGGGTCAGACGCTCGAACTCCTGGCGCACCTGATTGCGGTGCGGCTGATGAGCGAACAGTCGCCCGTAGCTCCGCCACGACAGGTCGCTGTCGTCCAGACGGGTCGAGTAGATCTCCGACAGGCGCTCCAGCAGGGCCACCTGCTCGAACTCGTCGTCGGCCTCCTCTGCGCCCACCAGCTGCAGCTCCAACATGTCGGCCAGGGGTTGCCACTCGCTCCGCGCCAGATAGACCTTCTCCAGCATGCGCGTGATGCGCAGCCGGTCGTTTTCGGCGCCGAGCAACGTCTCCAGCTGCCGGACCGTCTCTTCGTGACCCTCCTGGTGCCCCAGGGCCGACTCGAAGCGGTCGACGGCATCCCTGACGCCGTCCTCGTCCGGTTGGGTGCCGTAGAAAAGCATGCCCAGGCTGCACTCGAGGTCGGCCAGTACGCTCTTGTGTGCGCCGGTGTTGAGGAGGACGTCCCGTTTGAGCTCCAGAACTTCGCGGAGGTCAGCGTGCCGCTCTTCTTCCATGTAGATGGCGATGAGCTCGTTGTGCACGCCGGTCGCCTCCGGGAAGGCGACCATCATCTCCCGGTAGATGGCCTCGGCCTCTGGGTTGTTGCCCAGCTCGCCGCGCCAGACCCAAGCCAACCCGAGCAGCAGGCGCTTGGTCTCGTCATCGCTGTTGGCGATGTCGAGTTTGCGATCCAGCACCGCGATGAGCTGATCGAACGCGCCAACCTGGCGATGCAGCTGCTCGAGCGCATCGAGCGCCTCAGCGTTCGCGTCGTCGATGGCGATGACTTCGTTGAAACACTCGAGCGCGTGGTCGAAGTGCTCTCCTTCGTCTTGCAAGCGATCGCGCCACACGCCGCCGAGTTCCAGCAGAACCGTCACCTGGTCCGTCGGCTCTTCGATATAGCCGACGATGTCCTGCAGGACCTGACCATAGCTCTCCCAGCTCTGGGAGGCCTCTGCCAGTCGCTTGAGCTCGGGCATGAGCTGGACGTCGTTGGGCTGCTCTTGAACCGCTTCGACATAAGCAAAGAATGCCGAGTTCACATCGCCCAGGTGCTCCTCCTGGACGTTGGCGAGCTCCAGCAGCAGCCGCTGCCGCTCGTCGCTGTCCTCGGTGGCCTCCTTGACGATATCGTAGACGTTCGGGAGCTTGTCCCAGGCGCCCACGTCCCGGTAGATCGGGACCAGCATGGCGGCCGCGTCCGGGTGACGGTCATCCAGATCGAGCACCGCCTCCAGGTTCTTGACGGCCCGGCGCGTCTCGTTGAGCTCGCTCTGCCAGACGGCAGCTGCCTTGAAGAGGAGCGTGCTCTTGTCCGCCGAGTCGGTGGCGGACTTGGCTTGTGACTCCAGGGTGCGGACCCAGTCGTTCACCGTGGCGTAGCTCCGGAAAAACCACTCGAGGTTCTCCCAGTCGCCTTCGGCCGTGTATTTCTTCTTGAGCTCCGCCTGGGCCTTGCGGTGGCTCCCGTCAATCTCGAGGAGTCGGCGCCAGACCTCTGCCGCCTTGTCATCGTCATCGAGGCGTGACGAGTAGGTCTGACCCAGCTTCTCGAGAGCGGCGGTCTTCGCTTTGGGGTCCTCGATGAGGTCGGTCCGCTGGTCGAGGATGCGCACCAGCTCCTCGTAGTTCTTCTCGCGCTCGTAGAGCCCCTCCAGCTCTTGAAGCGCTTCGGAGTTCCCAGGGCGGGCTTCGAGCACGCGCTCCCAGAGCAGGATCGGCGTCTCCGGTTTACGGATCTTCTCGGACGCCATGCGGGCAAGCTCGACGTATTTCTCGTCACGCTCCTCGCCCTCCGGCATGAGCTCGAGCTCTTTTTCGCTGACGCGAATCCACGAGTCGAAGTCGCGCCGCGATTCGTAGATGCCTTTGACCGTCTGGAGGGCTTCCGCGTTGGCTGGATCCAGCTCCAGGATGGCCTCGTAGGACTTGATGGCCTCGTTGGCGTTGTTGAAGCGCTCCATCATGATGGAGGCGATCTGTTGATGCAGCTCGATGGTCGCGCCGCTGTCCCGCTCCAACTCCACCTTGGCTTGCAGAATCTTCACCAGATCCTGCCACCGGTTCATGCTGGCGTACTCTGAAGCCAGCGCGTCCAGCGCCTCCGGATTGGAAGGCTGGAGCTTGCGGATGTCATTCCACGCGGCGATCACCTTGGAGCCAGCGTTGAGGTGATCGCGGTAGATCTGGATCTGCTCGCGGATGAGCGCGACCTTGGTGTCCACCTCGCTGTCGTCGGTCCGCTTGAGCTTCTCTTTGAGGAGGTCGACGAGTCCATGCCACTTGCCGATCTTGACGTACAGCGTCCGCAGCGCGTCTTCGGCCTCGTCGTCGGCGCCCACGATCTTCAGTACGCCCTGCCAGAACCCGGCCGCCTTGTCTTCGGCGCCCTTGTCGGTGGCGAGCCGCGCCAGCTGACGCTTCACGTCTGCGGGGGAGTCACCGCCCATCTCGGGGTCGCTGAGGAACTGTTCGAGACGGCGCCAGTTGTTCTGCTCGGCGTAGAACTCAAGATAGAATTCGCGCAGCAGAGTGGCGTCTGGGGCGGCGCCTTTCATCTTCCGGAAGGACATCTCCGCTTTCTTGGCGTCGTCATACTTCTGCCAAAGCGTCAGGCCGTTATGGAAGTGCAGGAATGTCCCGACATCGGACTCTTTGTTGATCCGAGCCTGCTGGGTCAATACCTGGAAAATCCGGCTCGTATCGCCTTCCGGAGCCCACTCCGGTAGTCGATCGTAGAGGGCCTCCAGACCAGCGAGGTCTTGTGCCTCGATAAGGGATTTGACTAACGCCTCGAATGTCTTGTGATCCGTGGGGTTAGCCTCAAAAGCCTCGTAGAGCTCGCTGCTCATGCGTTCCTCAGCGGGTTCCGGTGTGTGCTATCGGCGTCAGACGGGTGGTTGAACGCCAATCCGATTCGGTGGAATGCGCGCACACGCTTATAAATAGCGCACTTGGGAAATGTCGTACCACAGGGGTTGGAAGTTTGGAATAGCACCCAAGCTCTTTATCTGCACGGCGGCGCGTCAAGGGTCACACCGAGAGTCCCTGAAAACCCGTGGTTGCCTTTGGTAGCGCCGGATGAAGTGTACCAGCGAGCTTCCACCCGTGGGCAGCCGATAGGCTCTCATCTGCACGGCCAACCGGACAGTGGCGTTGGGCGAGGGCGCCAGTTCACTCGCTCGCCAGACCCGGTCATGGGGCCCTTAGCTCGCCATTCGCAACGCTGGACGGTCGCATGAAGAGGTTCCGTCCGGCCGATCGCGAGACACCTCGGCCAGGCGCTGGAGCTTGCCGACCCGGCGGGCAACATCAAGTGCCGGCGAGCACGGCGTCGTGGAAGCGGGGTCGAAACCGCTTGATGGCGTCGTGTTCCCGCGGCGACGCGACGCGGTTGGTGAGCAGGACCATAACGAGGCGTCGCGAACGATCGATCCACACCGAGGTCCCCGTGAAGCCCAAGTGACCCACCGCGTCTGGGGAGATATACCGGCCAGCCGAGCTGTGCGGTGGAGTCGGGGTGTCGAAGCCGAGCACCCAGGAGGACGCGTCAAGGCGGGCGTCGAGATCCCAGAATCGCCTCACGATCCCGCCATCGAAGGGCCCCGCCCCGCCGCCGAGGCTGGCTCGGAGCAAGGTCTGGGCCCACAGCCCAACGTCCTCAGCGGTGCCAAAAAGGCCCGCGTGCCCAGCGACGCCACCGAGGACCCAGCAGTTGTCATCATGAACGTCGCCAGGGGGGACCACCGTCCGCAAGGGCGAATAGCCGGTCGGGATGCAGCGCCCCCGGTCTCTTGGGAGATAGACCGCGCGAGTCACGCGCCCGACGTGGTCGGCGAGGGAGCCGCCAAGGGTCGCCTCCAGGTGCCAGCCCAAGACCATGTACCCCAGGTCGGTGTACGTGCAGGCGCTGCTCGGTTGGTGGGCGTCCCAGATGAGGCGCTCGCACTCGACCCGCGTGCTGTGATCGGCAAACCGGAGGTGGGCGGGGAAGCCCGCCCGGTGGCCGAGGAGCTGCTCCAAGGTTAGCCGCGTGCCCGGCAGAGGGTCGCCGAGCGTCAGCGCCCCGTCGGCGACGGCGCACATCGAAAGGCTGGCGGTGGCCATCGGCTTGGTCAGCGAGGCGAGATCGAACAACGATCGCTGGTTGGCCGCGCCCGCAGCCACGTGCGCCAGGACGGCCCTATCGGTGCTGACCCATGCCGCGGCGGCGTCGAAGATCCCGCCGGCTCGCCCGTCCTCTTCGAGGAGCTGCCGCAGTCGGGGCTGAAGCGTCATCTACCGGGCCTCCGAGCCGAGCCGGTTGGGTACGGCCTGCAGGCGCTCGAGCGGCGAGTTGTCGCGGTGGTGGCGCGGCCGGGGTTTGAACCGTGGCTCACGAGACGGTCAGCGTTGCGGCGCCGCTTCGCCGGGTCGTCAGCGTCGCCTGCCGGCCCATGGGCAGACAGGCGTTGGCCGCGCCATGGCCAAACGGCATGCCGCGGGCCGCCGGGACTCCAAGGTTGCGCAGCTCCCTGTCGAAGAGGTCGTCGACGATCCGCCCTTGCGCTGGACTCAAGCCGGTGAACTCGCCCAAGGCGACCCCCGCGACGCCGTCGAGCGCTCCCGCCAGGCGCAGCTGGGAAAAGAGGCGATCGACCCTGTACGGCGCCTCTCCGACGTCCTCCAGCAGGAGGATCGTGCCGTGAAGCGGGACCTGCCACGGCGTCCCGAGGAGCGAGGCCAGGATGCACAGGTTACCTCCGGCGAGGGGCCCGGTGGCGACGCCCTCGACGATGGTCTCGAGAGCCGCGAAGTCAGCGACCGGCCGGCCGCTCCAGGCCTCCACAAAGCGCTGGCGAGAGGCCTCCTCGAGGCGCGGTAGTTGGACCAGCGGCGGTGAGCTCCAGCACGTCCAGCCGGCAGCTACCCAGGCGCCGAGCAGGGCGGTGCCGTCGGAGAAGGCCCACAGCTCCGGACCGGAAGGGGTCTCGAAGGTCGCCTTGTCGAGGGCGTCGAGGGTACGTAGCGCGCCGTAGCCTCCGCGCGCGGCGAGGAGTCGGTCGCCGGTAGCCATCGCGGCGGTGAGCTCGGCCGCACGAAAGGTGTCGGCGCCGGCCAGGTAGGGTGGGTCCGTCTCGGCTGGGAGGGTGGGACCCACATGGGGGATCCCCAGAGCGCTGAGGACCCCTATGCCTTTGTCGAGCCGTTCGGGGCTGATGGGCCCCGAGGGCAGGACCAGGCGTGCTCGTCTCATGAGGCGACGCCGCCCAAGGCCTCAGGACACCAGCCGCAGACTGGGTCTCGCGGACTTCTTGCGGCGCCCCGAAGGCGGCCGCTGGTCCCGGAACTCGTCCATGCCTCGGTCCAGCCGCGTGCGACTGACCTCGATCCCGTATGCTCCAAGAATCTTGCGGAGGGTCTCGTGGTGCTTTGACAGTGACGCTTTGACCGACTCGTATCCGTGCTCGGCCGCTTCGGAGCGCTTCCAGAACGCCAGGGGGTTGATGGCGAAGAACCGGGCGTCGGTCTCGGTGGGCTCGATCAGGATGACGTCGCCCCGGAAGTTATCGTCCAGGCGCAGCTTCTGTATGCCCAGGCGCAGGCGGCTGTGCAGCAGGGTACGGAAGGCCTGGTTGATGACCGCCGCCAGCCCGAGATCACCGATGCTTCGATGGGTCTGGCCGGCTCGCGTGTGGGCGTAATTCACGAAAGGCCGAAAGGGGTTGTAACACACCACCAGTTGGGCGCCGTGGCGCACCGCCGTGCTGATGTTGGCGGTTTTTCGGACGGCCGCATCGATGTAGTCCTGTTCGCGCCCAGGGGGACCCACATGCGCCGGTTTAAAGTAGCCGGGGATGGCCGACGATGCCTGCACCGCCTGAGCGATGGTCACCGACGTGTCCTCATCGTGACCGAAGACCACGCCCTGCGCCGTGTTTAGGTTGGTCGCGCCGATGTATAGGCTCTTTCCCGTCTGCAGCTTGTGCTGTCGAAAGGTGTTGGGCAGCCCGTTGCGCTCCAGGTTGGTGCGGATGTACTCCTCCAGCCGGCTGTTGTCGAAGAGGCCCGACGGCAGGTAGCCTCCGCGCTCGCCGAAGCTCCGCCCCAAGAGCTCTCGAAGGAAGGGCTCGACGACGAACTCTGCGGAGTCCAGCCCGGGCTGGTCGAGGAACTGGCGGCCGCGCTGGCGTAGCTCGCGGTGCTGGCCCGGGATCATGCGCAGTAACCGCAGGGTGAGGCGCGGTCCGAACAGGGCCGCGTCGCGAAGCAGCCGAGCCGGGTGAGTCACGAACTCGCGCGCGTTGGGCGAATAGAAGTGCGTGTGTCGAAACTTCGTCAGCCGCTCCGTGTCCCCGTGCAGAGTACGAAAGAGCTCGTCTGCGGTGAATCCCGCCGACAGCGGCGCCGCGAGGAACGCTCCAGCAGAGACACCCATGTAGATGTCGAACCCATTGACGTCCAGGTTCTTCAGATACCGGTCCAGGGCGAGCAACCCGCCCACCTTGAACGCGCCCCCCGAGATGGCCCCGCCTGCGAGCACCAGAGCACGGCGGGCGCCGGGCCTGGGGCGGGAGAGATCGGATTTCTGCACGAACGTGATGCCCATCGGGTCCCCGGGGGTGGTTACCGAGGGATGGTACGGGGCCGCCTCGATACCGGCAATGACTCGTTGCGCGGCGGCGGTAACAGCGGCCCAGGCAACGTCGTGCGCGTAGAGCTGCCGCAGGCTGAGGTCGCCCCCCGCCGAATCTCAACCGGCGGCCCCGTGCCGCAGCATCTCCTCGGCGTGGGCTCGGGTGGTCTCGGTGATCTCGACCCCACCGAGCATGCGAGCCAGCTCGTCGACACGGTCCGCCGCAGCCAGCGTGTGGACCGTCGTCGCCACGCGCTCATCCTGTGCGCCTTTGACCACGACCAGGTGGTGGCTGCCAAAGGCAGCGATCTGGGGCAGGTGCGTGATGGCGATGACCTGGCGCTGGTCGCCATGGGCGATCTCAGCCAGTTTACGCCCGATGACCTCGGCGACAGCGCCTCCGACTCCTGTATCGACCTCGTCGAAGACGCAGGTCGGCACCGGGTCGATGCTTATCAGCGCCCGCTTGATCGCCAGCAGCAGGCGCGACAGCTCCCCGCCCGAGGCGACACGGGACAAGGGCTTGAGCGGTTCCCCGGGGTTGGTCTGGATCAGCAGCTCGCCGGTGTCTTGCCCCTGCCAGCCGAGCGCGTCGACGGGATCGAGCTGCATGGCGACTTGTGCGTTGCTCATCGCCAGACTCTGCAGCTCCGCGGTCACGTCGTCGCCCATTCGCTGTGCGGCCCCTCGCCGGGCCAGCGTCAGGCGTTCGGCTCGCTCTCGTGCCGCCGCGGTTCGCGTAGCCAGCTCGGCTTCGGCCTCCTTGAGATCGATCTCGAGCGACGCGAAGCCGGCGAGCTCTGTCTCCAGATCGGCGGCGCGCCGGAGGACCATCTCCAGGCTCCCACCGTGTTTTCTCTGGAGGCGCCGGAGCGCATCGATCCGGTCGTCGAGCTCCTCCAGCCGACGTGGGTCTGCGTCGATCGCGCCCGCATATCGGTTCAGGTCGTAAGCCACGTCCTCGACCTCGATGCGGGCCTGCTCGAGACGCTCCGCCAAGGGCCCCAGGGCGCCGTCGATGTCGGCCAGTCGCGCGACGGCGCGGGCTGCCTCTGCCAGGGCGACCGCCGCGGATCCCTGACCGCCGGCCAGGCCACGCTCCGCGTTCAGCGCTCCCTGCACGAGTCGCTCCGCGTGCTGGAGGCGGTCGCGCTCCTGAGCCTTGAGCTCCACCTCACCGGCGACCGGGTCGACGGAGGTGATCTCGGCGAGCTGAAACCGAACGAAGTCTTCTCGCTCGAGGCGCTCCTGTTCGAGCTGTCGCAGGGCGTCGCGCTGTTCACGGGCCTCGACCAGCGCCGTGTACGCCTCCTGATAGCTGGCGACGTCTTGCTCGAGGCGGCCGAAGTGATCCAACAGGGCCAGATGGCGGTCCCGCGCCAGCAACGCCGTATGTTGGTGCTGGCTGGAGATGTCGACCAGCCCCTGGGTGACCTTGCACAACGTCCCCACGGTGCTGAGGACGCCATTGATGTAAACCCGCCCGCGGCCATTGGCCCCGACGATGCGCCTGACGATGAGCTCGACCGGCCACCCCGGCTCCGGCTCGTCGCCCAAGAGATCCAGCGCTCGCAGCCTGTCGGCAGCCTCCGAACCGGCGGAGAGGTGAAACAGCGCGCGCACCTCGGCTCGGGGCACCCCGTGGCGGACCGTGTCGCTTCGGGCTCGGTCGCCGAGCACCAGGGACAGGGCTCCGATCACGATGGACTTGCCCGCGCCGGTCTCCCCCGTGAGGGCATTCAGCCCTGGGCCGAAGCTCAGCTCGGCGGCTTCGATGACCGCCAGGTTCGAGATGCTGAGGTGGACGAGCATGGAGACTCAGCCCAGCAGCTCGTCGATGAACGCCACCATCCGCGCATACACTTGCGCGCGATCGCGTTCATTGAAGATCTCGTGATACATGCCCGGGAACTCGTGGTAGGTGGCGGACGAGACCGCATCGGCGAAGCACTTCGCGACCGCCGGATCGGCGATCCGATCGTCGCCAGCCTGCATCACGAGCAAGGGCAGGTCGATGAACCCGGCGCCATCCAGGGCTGACTTCTGCGCTCCCTGAGCCTCCTGATACCAGCGGGCGGTGACCTCCCCGACGACCAGCGGATCGCGGCGATAGCGCCCCACGATCTCGGCGTCGTGAGTCAGCAGCGACGGGTCGACCCCGGCGCTCATCGTCAGGGCGGGCCAAAGCGAGGCTGCGGCCACACCGACCGCGTCTTTCCACGCGCTGACCTTCAGCTTGAAGCCGATGGAGGGGCTGCTCATGATGGCGCCCACGACGGCCTCGGGGCGCGGTCGTTGAAGCCGAGTGGCGAGGATCAAACCGCCGACGCTGTGGCCGACGATGATGAGTCGGCCTCCGCCCCCCAGCCGGTCCGCCAGCTCCAGGGCGCTGTCGAGGTCCTGCAGGTACTCCTCGAAGCGGTTGACGTGTCCGCGGCGTCCGTCGGCGCGTCCATGACCCCGGTAGTCGATGGCCAGCGAACCGACCCCGTAGGCCGCCATGGACGTCATCAAGGTCTCATAGCGTCCCGAGTGCTCGCCGAACCCGTGCACGATCACGAGGTGGGCGCGCGCTTGGTGGGTAGGCAGGTGCCGATAGAACAGTCGGGCGGACAGCGCCCCTTCGGTGAACCCGGTGGCGATCTTGGCGTTCATGACGCGCTGGACCCTACCTCGAAGCTCAGCGCCCCGTCGAGGGCGCCTCGATTTCCAGAAGATGGTGGGCGACGCCGATCAACGTCGCCGTGATCTCCTGGCGGGCCGTAGCATCGTCATCGACCCCGAAAGCGACCCGGTTGTCGTCATCGCTGTTGGTGATGAACCGCATGAGCAGGTGAGTCATCACGACCACCGCGCGTCGCGCGGCGCGCGGCGAGACGTCGAAGCGAGCCGCCACGGCGGCGCTCATGGTGGCCAGCTGTGGCTCCATGTAGACCGTTCTCACCCTGGAGGTCACTCCGCCGCTGTCGACGATGTTGCGCATCAGCAACCGCAGCGAGCTGCGGCGGGCTCGGAGGAAGGCGTACGAGGTCTCGATGATCTCTGAGAGGTTCTGGCTCGCGTCGAGCTGTCGCGTCATCCCCAGGATGTCGGTGTAGATCGCGTCGACCACGGCGTCGTACAGGCCCTGCTTGCTGCCAAAGTGATGGCACAGGGTAGCCGGCGTGATCCCCGCGAGATCTGCGATGCGGGCCAGGCTCGTCCCCTCGTAGCCGAACTCCGCGAAGGCGCGCGCCGCGGCCTGCATGGCCAGCTCGTGGGTCTGCTCCCGGGTCCTTCCTCGGATACGTGCCATGGCGCTCCAGGATCAGTGAGGTTCGCCGATGATTATTAATCTATTGTTTATTTGAATCAACGCTGGCCGAGCCCCGCACGGTCCCACCTTCGGTCGTCACCTGGTGGCGTCCGGCGCCGTCCCTCCAAGTCGCTCCAAAGAGCCGGCGCGTGCGGCGGTTCGCCGGTCCGCGCGGGACGCCCACCTCTGCCCGCCGGTCACGCGCCATCGGCTTTTCCCGGTGATCGGGGCGGCATGCCGTGGCTCAGCAGGGCGGCGTCCGGGTCATCGTCACCAGGTCTGGGGGCCTCGGTGGACCTTGGGGTGAGCTCCGTCGTCCGCCAGGGCGATGCTCGAGTCGACGAGGGGGTCGTGAGCGCTACTGCTGCAAGTCGAGAAACAGGAACGGCGCCGCAAACCGATGCGCGTGCTTGGCGTCGGCGCGCAGTGAGATCTGATACGTCGCGCCTTTCTTACGCACGTTCTTGCCGCGGATCCAATGGACCGGCCCGACGAACTTGTCGGTGTACAAGTAGCGCCGGTTGTTTCGCTTGCCGATGCGTCCACCGGGGAAGACGACCTCGACCGTCTGATTGTCAATCTTGGTGACCTCATAGCGCGGGGCCGCGTGGGTCAACTGCCAAAACACCCGCGAGGTGGTCGCCATGGGCTGAAAACCCACCCAGGAGACCCGGTGTCGTTCATTCATCTTGGCGAAACGCTCGAGATCGAAGGCGTCACGAATCCCTGGGATGATCCCGTGATAGTTTCGGTCTTTGTAAATCTTGCCGGCGGCGTCGACGACGATGACTTCACCGCCCTTGCCGTCGCTGATGACCTCGTAGCCCGCCGCCTTGAAATTCTTCACGTCCCCTGTGGGCAGGCGTTCTTTGACGATCACTCCCCCGCCGAAGGTGGTCGCGGCGCCGGTGGCGGGCTTGTCCTTCGCGACGTCACCGTCGCTGGCCTGGCCTCGCGCCGGCGTGTGGCCAAGGCTCATGGAGAGCAGGACCGCCGCAGCGATGGTGGACACAGTGGTGCCGGTAAGGGACATGAAAAGCCTCCGCGTTCGTGCCACGCCTTAAGACGGGCGACCGAGGCAGGGTAACACACGGCATCGCGAGGCCGCCTGGCAGGACGCTGAAAAGCGGGCTGCCCCGTGCTCGTGCTCGTGCCCGAAGCGTCCGAGGAGCCGTGGAGGAGCTCGGCGGCGACCTCGTGCTCCGACACCCGGTCGCGGCTCTTGGTGAACGTGGTCGGGTGAAAGGCCGGCTCGACAACGTCCATGTCCAACAA
>JAAZYN010000490.1 GCA_014239625.1 Myxococcales bacterium
TCTGAGGCTTCAGTCTCGCTCTTTCGAGGACATCCTGGGTGGCGCGAATTGTCTTGATGGACCGGTCCCCGATCCGTTCACGTGGTTCCGAGCGTCGGTCACGATTGATGGGCTCGCCGTCGACGAGGTCGGGGTTCGCAAGAAGGGCTTCCTCGGCTCGCTCGATGCCGTACGTCCCTCCATCAAGGTGAAGCTGGACCACTTCGTCGACGGCCAAGACCTGGGAGGGCTCACCCGGCTGACCCTCAACAACGCCAAACAAGACCCCTCGAAGATCAACCAATGTATCACCTACCCTCTGTACGCGGCTGCCGGTGTGCCGGCACCTCGATGCAGTTACGTGCACCTGTACGTCAACGGCGACGACCTGGGCGTCTACGTGAACGTCGAGTCGATCAAGAAGCCGTTTCTGAGGCGCCACTTCGACTACGAAGGAGGCAACCTGTACGAAGGCGCTCTGAGCGACTTCCGACAAGGTTGGATGCTCACGTTCTCCAAGAAGACCAACGGCGATGATCTGGGGCGCGACGATCTGGATGCCGTGCTCGCCGCGGCTGCCGCACCCGACGCGGAGATCATGAGCAGGCTGGGGGAGGTCATCAACCTGGACGCGTTCTACAGCATGTGGGCCGTGGACGTCTTGACCAACCACACCGACGGCTATTCGCAGAACACCAACAACTTCTACGTCTATCGTGACCTCGACGGACGCTTTACGTTCATCCCCTGGGGTGCCGACAATACGCTGTTCTCCGACCCCAAGAGCGGCGCTCTGGCGTCGGTGATGGCGACGGGGATGATCAGCCGGCGCCTGTACCTGAACCCCGAAGGCCAGGCGGCCTACCTGGCGCGCCTACAGGCGCTCCTCGATAGCGTCTGGGACGAGGACGCGCTGGTGGCTGAGATCGACCGACAGGAAGCCCTCATCGCGCCTCACGTCCTGCCCGAGCAAGCCGACGTAGCGCACCTGCGCACGCAGATGAAGCGCGACTTCGTGCTGTCGCAGCGCGCCCGCATCATGGCCGAGCTGAACCCAGGGCCCCCAGTATGGGACCAGCCGCTGCGTGAACCTCCCTGCTTTGTGCAGCGCGGTGAGGTGGACATGGCGTTCGAGACGACCTGGGGCACCCTCCCCCAGGAGAACGTCTTCGCGACCGGCACCGCGGCCGTCACCGCGACCGTCGACGGCGCCCCGTGGCCGATGCTGCAGAGCGGCTCCAAGGCGGGCTCGGACAAGCCGGGCGAGGCACAGATCTTCATCGCCGGACAGTTGAACCCTCAGAGCACCCCCGGGGGGATCTTTTTGGCGGTGCTGATAGCCCCCACGCACTCCATCAGCAGCGACACGGACCTCCCCATCAACTTCGCCAGCGCCTTCGGGCAGGTGGTCCGGTTGCCGCCGGGGGCCACCGAGCCGGAGCTGATCGGCTTCATGCTCGGCGGCACGCTGATGCTGGAGTCCGCCGGGACATCGCCGGGGAGCCCGGTGAAGGGCCGAATCGTCTCGCCGATCATCCAGATCGGCGGGCAATGACTCGACCCTCGGCTCCCGCCGGACCGCCCGCCAGAGGTTGAGTCGGCGCGACGTTCGATCGTCGTCTGGACGTCGCGCGACCCCCCTTCAGCTCGACCCGGTGACCTCCCGAGAAGGGCCGTGGCCCCTCGCCGCTCGTGTCACGACCACCGGCGCGATCGCCGCTGGGTTGGAGTCCGCGCCGTCAAAGGAGGCCTCGGTCCAACGCCCCCACCTCCTCCTCAACACGCTCAGGGGAGCTGCGCTGCGGGCACGTAATACTCTGCAGAGAAGGGCATCTGCGAGGGAAGGGTCTCGGGGTTGACCCCGAGTAGACCAGCGATGGTGTCGATAGCGGCCTGCTCCTCGAAGCCGAAGATGCTCTGCGCCAAGATGACGATAGAGCCGACGATCACCTCCCCCTCGATGGTGACACGCCCCGTCTCCCACGTCGCCTCTACGGCTACGTCGAGCAGCTCGAGGCTGCCCAACCATCCGCCGCTGCCCGAAAACGCATTGATCGCAGGCACGACGAGGCTGGGCATGCCGCAGCTGAGCACCTCGGGGGTCTCGGCGCACCACAGCCATGACCACCGATCCGGAGTGACCTGCCCCTCTTCATGCTCCGAGTAACCGACGACCCACTCGCCGTCGGACACCCGGCCCAAGGTCAGCGATGGGAAGGCTACGTCGATGAGATCGACACCCGAGGGGATCAGCACGTGGCCGGACAACCCCGTGACGTGCTCCTCACTGGTCTGAACGACCCTGGTGCCGTAGGTGGCCGGGAGCCCGTCCACGGTGCCGGTGGCATTCAAGGCGTACAGACCTGTGTCGAGGTAAGCGTGGTCAAACGACGTGCCAAATTCAGCGGGGCTGTCGTCGCCGAAGGTCATCTGGAAACCCTCAGCGCCCTCTCCGGTCACCTCAGCGTGCATCACCTCGCCCGGGCCGAGGATCACATCGTCGACTGTTATCAGGCCGCTGAGAGAGGTCAGCCCGGCCGCCGAGGCCGCCTCCAGCTCGAGATAGGCGGCGACCTCATGGGCCCGCGCCAGAGACGGCGGGATCCCCGCTCGATAGCCCGACTCCCGGCGCTGGACCAGGGCAAGGGCCGCCATGGTCGTCTCCGGAAGGGCTGCCGCCACGGCCGCTGAGAGCTCATCGAGGCTCCCGTCGAAACGCAGCTGCCCCTCCCTCTTTAACGCGACGGCGTCCACGCACCGCCTGACGTGGATCGCCCAACGCGCCGACGCCTCGGCCGCGTCATAGATCTCGCCGAACCAGGCCTGCCCGTTGGAGTCGATGTCATCGGCGACGGCCGCCAGGCGCACCATCCAGTCCAGATGCGCTGTAGCGATCCGATCCAGCAGAGGGCCCAGGGTGGTAGTCCACGTGATGACGTCGTCCAACGTCCACCGGGAGGCGTCCGTCGGGAGCACCTCGAGGGGCGCCGCCAGCAACCCCCACCCTCCTTCGGCGTAAAGGTCCTGACCGGCGAGCGCCGCCGCCTCCGACAACACCTGCGTGACCACCGCGCGGCTCGAGTCGCCCATGGGCGCGGCCAGATGCGCGTAATGATCAGCCGCCCTGAGCCCGGTCGCACCACCGGCACGCAGCGCGGCGACCTGAACCGCCCAACGCCACCACTCTGTACCCTGGCTCACCACCTGGACGCCATCCCAGCCGCCCGGGGGCTTCGCGGCCCACTGCTGCCACAGCTGAAGGTCTTCCAGACGGAGCCCCACCTCGCCGAGGAGACCCAGCGGTGCATCCAGCGACGCCGCGCCGCCCGCTACGACGCCGTAATGAAACCTTCGGTAGGCGGCTTGAGCGTCGAAGAAGGCGCGCGCGGCCTCGCCGTCGGCACCTCGAAGACGGCTGCCCTCGGCGAACATCAGCTGGACGCCGACGCTCACCGGCGCGGCCGACAACGCCTCGAAGAGCGGAGCGCCGTCATCGGTGCGAGCGGCGACGTTGACGCGAGCCACGATCTCCGTGCCGGGGCTCTCCGTCCGAAGCGTCTCGGCGGCGGCAGTGACCGCATCCCGAAGGACCGCCGCGGCCGCCCCGTCCGCCTCCATGAGGTCCAACACGACGATCGCGTAGGGCGCTGCGGCGAGCTCGGATGCCAGGTCTCCCGAGCCCATGACGTCGAAGAGCTTGGCGCGCGGGAGCTCCCGAGTAGCGATGTCGGGGAGGGTCCCAAAAAACGCGGTGGCGCCGTTGGCCAGCTGCCACCTCAGCGCCTCCTGGTCGGCGACGCCAGCCAGTCGCCACGGCACGATCTCGGCGGCGTCCAGAGACCGCGGCGCGGCGCTCCACTCGGGAGCCGCCGGCGCAAAGGTCTCGTGCGGGTGGAGGTAGCGCACGCCCCACCCCTCGGGCATG
>JAAZYN010000491.1 GCA_014239625.1 Myxococcales bacterium
CGATTCCGTGTGCTGAACCTCTCGCAGTTCGACGGCCAGGTGCAGGTTCGCTTCCGCTTCGACACGGTCGACGATCAGGCCAACGGCGGGCTGGGCTGGTTCGTCGACCAGCTCGCGTTTCGGAGCAGCAAGCCCAACGAGGTGTGTCATGACGGCTTCGACAATGACGCCGACGGGGCGTCGGATTGCGATGACACCGACTGCATCGGGGACATCGCGTGCGAGTGCAGCGCGCCCATCGACTGCGACGATGACAACGTCTGTACGGTGGAGAGTTGCGGCTCGGGCACCTGTCAGCATGACGCCGTGGTGTGCGATGACGGTGCCGTCTGCACCCAGGACTTCTGCCATCCGCAGATCGGTTGCGCGGCGACCCCGGACGCGTCGACCTGCGACGACGGGGTGGCCTGCACCCAGAACATATGCGACGTGACCCTCGACTGCATCGTCGTCGCCGACGACGCGGCGTGCGACGATGGCGACTTCTGCACGACCGGGAGCTGCGACGCAGCCGCCGGCTGCATGTTCGTGTCCGACATCGACTGTGACGATGGGGTGGCCTGCACCGTCGACAGCTGCCAGCCTACGGGTTGTGTGCACATCCCGACGCACGCTCTGTGCGACGATGGCGTCGACTGCACCGTCGACGCGTGTGACGCCGGATGCACGTACCAGGCTCAGCACGCCGCCTGTGATGATGGGGACATCTGCACGGCGGACACGTGCGAGTTGACGGGTTGTGTCAACCAGGCCCTGCCCGTCTGCGGGGTAGGGGTCCCCTACAGCAACTCGTTTGTCTGTGGAGACGACGACTTCAGCACGCAGATCCTCAGCGGCGAGGTGGCCTTTCAGGTGGATTCACTCCCCGCCCCAGGGGCTCTCAGCCCCGAATGTTCGCTGAACTTCAACCATGATCTCGGTGGCTACGGGTCGCCTTCAGCGGCGTCTCACGCGGTCGCGACCTCGCCTCCCTTCAACGTGTCCGGCGCCGAGACCCTGTTTTTGTCGTATGTGGACTACTTCGAGATCGAAGATGAGCTGGACCAGCCATGGGACCAGCGCATCATCGAGGTGTCGACCGACGGGTTCGTCACCGTCACGCCTCTGCCCAATGGGCACAGCGCGGAGACCGAGGGGACGTGGGTCGAGCACCAGTTTCAGCTGCTCGGGTTCGTCGGCGACAAGCTGCAGGTCCGTTTTCGCTTCGACACGGTGGACGACGCATACAACAACGGGGCAGGATGGTTCATCGACGACTTCTATCTCGGCGCCACCCTGCCCTAGACCGCTGATGTAGGGGGCTCTTCGGACGGGTGTTCAGGCATGCGTGTCCCCGGCATCATTGGACCTTACGCGGTGGATCAGGTCCTGGGACGCGGGAGCCAGGGGCAGGTGTGGCGTGGGCGTTGCCGAGTCACCGAGGCCCAGGTCGCGGTGAAGGTCTCGCATGGCGTCTTGACGGAGCGTTCCCTGGAGCGTGTGCGCCGGGAGTTTCTGTTGTCCCGGCGGATCGAGGATCCGGCGGTGCCCCGAGCGCGCCGCATCGGGACGCTCACCGACGGGCGGACCTACGTCGTCAGCGACTTCGTCGACGGCACCCACCTGTGGCGGTGGCGCCAGTCCCTGGGCCCGGTGGGGTCAGCCTCGCGCATGTGTCGAGTGGGCTACAGGCTGTCGCAGCTGGCGCGGATTCTCTCCCGAGTGCACGACCGTGGAGTCATTCACGGTGATCTGAAGCTCTCGGCTGCCATGGTGGACCACGCCTCGCCGGCCCTCCGGTTGCTCGACTTCGGCGGCGCCGTGGAGGCGAGCGTTCCGGCGTCTGGCAGGTACTTCGGGACGGCGCGTTACTCGTCGCCGGAGCAGCTTCGGCGGGCACAGCTCACCCCGGGCTCGGACATCTGGTCCTTTGGAGCCGTCGGGACCCTGCTGTTGACCGGCGAGTGGCCGCTCAAGGGGACGCGACGACAGGTGGAGCAGCAACTCCGAGCGACCCCGGGGCTCGCGCAGCGCGCCCTGGACGCCTTCGATGGGCCGCTGGTGGAGCTGCTGCGACGGTGCTTGCGGTGGCACGCCACGGAGCGCCCCGCCGCCACGTGGGTGGCCGAGCGGCTCGGTGAGATCTTCACCGCGCCGCGGTGGGCTCACGGTGGTGAAGCCGACCCCGTGGCCCTCGGCAGAGCTCGGTCCGTCCTCGCCGACGCGCGGCCCGGCGCTCTGCTCGCGGTCACCGGGGATGACCATGAACGGCTCGGCGACGTGCTCGGCGTGCTCCAGCGCGACGCCGCTGAGATCGACGCCGACATCACCGTCCACGCCGCGGCCCAGCTGGACACGCGTCGCTGGCGCCAGCTCGCTGGGGAGCTGGATGAGGCCTCCGCCGAGGGTCGCGCTCGCCTGGTGGTGCTCCACGGGACCACGGCGGAGCTCGCCCGACACGTGATCAAGAGCCGTCGCCTGGTGCACGTCCCCGTCTCCGATCCCCAGCCATCATCTGGATCGGCGTCTGGCACCGGTTACGTGACGCCGGCGGTGACGGCCGCCCGCGCGCGCTTGGACGAGGTGACGTCGGCCGCCGTCGAGAAGGAGGTCAGGGCGTCCCAACGGCACCTCGCGTCAGGAGACCTGGAACGCTGTCAGGTTCACGCGCGAAGGGCATTTCAGTTGAAGCCCTGGTCACCCGTGGCGATCGCTCAGCTGACTCGCGTGCTGCTCCGCGCGGGGCGGTGGAGCGAGCTACGAGATGCGCTCGCGGTGGCGGCGGAGTCCCGCGAGGGTCCACGGGGGGTCATCCTCGAGGCCTGGGCCAAGCTCGAGGCGGCGCGCCACGCCCGGGCCGAGCTGGAGCCGGGGGCGCGCGAGGAGGCGTTGGTGGCCCGAGGGGACTGGCCGGGGGTGATGCAGCTCCGCCTGCGGCAGGGAGATCACGCTGGGGCCTGGAGCGCCGCGCAGCGCTTCACCGGACACCTCGACAGCCATGACGCCGAGGCATTCGCCCTGTTGCCCTGGGTCACGGCCCTCGGCTAGGTTGGCGGCGTGCCGGGTATCAAAGGCCAGCCATGGAGGGCAAGCGCCCCGCCGGTCATCCTCTTGGCGCTCGCCCTGGCCACGACCTCCGTCCCGGCCCACGCGACGTCGCTGGACGCCTCCGCCGCGCTCGATCGGTTTCGCGTGGGCCTCGCCGCCCTGGAGACCGGGGACCTCCGCCTTGCAGCGGTGGCTTTCGACGAGGCTCACGCTCGGCATCCCCACCCTGCGCTCGTCTACAACGCGGGTCTGGCTTACGATCGAGCCGGTGACGGGGGAGTCGCCCGCGCTCGTTATGAGCGTTACGTGAGCGCGCCGACGGCCGATCCCCGCTTCGAGGTCCTGGCTCGTCGTCGCCTCCAGAGCCTGCCTCCGACCGACGGCCCAGGTCTGGCGCAGGAGGCTCTGCTGCCGCTCCTCCGGCAACTGCGAGAGCGGCTTCGGAGGTTGGCGCCGCTCGGGCCAGACGCCTCGTTGAACGTGCACTACGTGAGCGGCGTCGCGGCCCCCGACCATGCGGAGGGCGCGGGCCCCCGGCTGGCGACCCTGGGATGGGTGGGCGCCGGTATCGGGGCCGTCGTCATGGTCATCGGCGGGGTGCTGCGGATCGACGGCGACAACATCGCGGCTCGGCTCGCGACGGTCGATCGGCGCCCGGACGGCGTCGTCGTCAGCCCGTCCCAGGCGGACGCCCACCGGTGGGCCGGCGAGGCGAGCCGGCAGATCAACTCATCGACGGTGACGCTGTCGGTCGGTGGCGGGCTGCTGGCGGTGGGCGGCAGGAAAGCGCCGGCCGAGCTGTTCGACGAGGCGAGCGGGCGGTGGCTCGAGCTGCCGCACCCGATGGC
>JAAZYN010000492.1 GCA_014239625.1 Myxococcales bacterium
GTCTCCAATCTATGCCGGCCTGGATTGGGACGTGATCGACAAAGGTGAATTCCACTGGCCGGTTCCCGAGAAAGGTCATCCGGGAACACCTATTCTGCATCAGGGTGTTTTTGAAAATGGTCGTGGGCTGTTTCGTTCCCTGGAGTATCGCGACCCTGCAGAAACCATTGACGATGAGTTCCCGGTGTGGCTGACGACCGGGCGTCGCCTGGCGTCTTATCACACGCGAACCCAGACCGGACGCGCCCAGGGGATCGACTACCTGCTGTCGGAGGAGACCTTGGAAGTGCATCCCGATGATGTGGCGGAGTGGGGCCTGCAAGACGGCGGCCTTTGCCGCATGACCAGTGCTCGTGGATCGGTGGAGATCAAGGTCGCGGCGACCAACCGGTCGCCGCGTGGCACGGTCTTCACCAGTTTCTCTTTCAACGACACCCCGGTGAATTATCTGACGGGCTCCGGTTACGACCCGGTCACGCAGACTGCGGAGTTAAAGGTGTGTCCAGTGCGCCTCGAAGCGCTGCCTGAGTCCCTCTAGCTGAAGGGCTGCTCTGCAGAGGAGCTTGGGCGGGGAGGCTCGGAGGTGCATTCCAGGCCCCTGGCTCAAAACAGCAAGCCAGTTGCTGAGATACTGGTTAGAATGAAGGATCACTCTGTACTCCCTTTCGTTCTCGCACCCGGATCTACGCCATGTCGCTTGCCTGCCTCCGCCGCAAATCGCCTCGCGGTTTGTTCCGCCTTGGATTGTTCACGCTCGTTTATATCTGCATCGTTGTCTTGGCCTCGAGCGGATCGGCTCAAACGCAACACATCGTGTCGGCGTCTGGGTTTAACTTCAGTCCGAAGAACCTCACCATTCGGCAGGGCGATTCGGTGAAGTGGACGAACCTTCAAGGCAACAGCCACAACGTTGCTCAGACGGACTGCCCTGCATCCTCGAACTCAACCTACAACGGGGGGTTCTGGTCTGGCTTTGGAGGCGATGTCCCCACCTTCGAGGTGACCTTCAACGACGCGGGTGAGTTCTGCTACATCTGCGAGCCCCACGTGGCCATGAATATGAATGGTCACATCACGGTTGAGCCGGTGTGGACCGACCTGGGTGGCGGTACTTCCGGTGTCAGCGGTACGCCGTTACTCACCGCGGAAGGTCCGTTGACAGCCGGGTCGACTCTGACCCTGACCCTGGAGAATGCGTCGCCGAGCAGCCCGATACTTTTCTGGATGTCGTTGGCGCCGTCGCCCTTTTCCGCTTTGGGCGGGACGGTTTGGGCGTTCCCATTCACCCTGCAGGTCTTCCGCTCAACGAACGTGGGCGGTGTTTTCACCCAGAGTGTCCCTTGGCCAGCGGGGATCCCCTCGGGAACAGAGATCACCATGCAGTTCTTGATACAGGATCTCACCACGGTGCAGGAGATCGTCCTCTCGAACGGATTGGTGGGCGAGACTTTCTGAGAAAGGGGCAGGACACCTGCGCGAAGCCTCGTCTTTGACGGGGGGGGTGGAGCCCTGCATCCTTAAGTGATGGTAAATCGCATGAGACGCTCGACGATCATTGCTTTCGCTTGCCTGCTGGCGTTTCCGGCCTGCCGTCGGACGGAGCCAGAGATAGAGATCGTGATCACGGCCACCGAAGAGACGCAAACCTACACGATGTTTCCGCCAGGGGTCTATACCCACAAGGTGGGCAAGAGACGGGTTGACGACGGGAAAATCGGAGACTGGTCCGAAGTTCAGGTGGCGCGGGTCGATTTCGGGGAGACCCATGACAACGACGTGCTCCTGGCATGGGGGGAGACCACCGTGCAATTCCCAGACGTCTGGCCGGCTGACGGCGGTTTGACCTTCTCTGGTTTTTTCGAAAACCCACCTGTTCTGCTCCGTTTCCCCGCGCCGCTTAACAGTCGGGGCGATGCGGTGAAAGAGGTGCTGTGGTCCTCTGAAAAGCTGATCGTCGATGGCGTGTCTTACGAACTGGTCGCGGGCGAAAACTACGTGTTTACCGGCGATGGGCTTGAGGCTGCCTCCGGAACATCAGTCGACCCGGATTAAGATCCCACTCCTGGCAAATTTTGGCCGGAGTCTTTTGGCGGAAGGGATTGTTTTGAGGCCAGGCGATTCAAAGCTCTTCGATCCTCGCGTTCAGACCGATGCGGCGGGCCGGGACCGCCGCTCCCGGGTCGTCGCGGCGCTCCTGGCGCTCGCCTGCTGCCTGCCCGCCTGCGGTCCCGACGCGCCGTCGGAGGACCCCGGGCCGCAGTGCTACCGGCTGGCCACCGACTTCCGCCCCGAGGACGTCCACCGTCGCATCGCCGCGGCCCTCGAGGCCTGGTCCGACGTCACCCCCGACGCGCCGGACATGACCTGCGAGGCTGCCGCCGACGGGCGCGGCAGCTGGCTCGCGCGGCGCATCCAGCCGGACGACTGGACCGAGACCCAGCTCCCCGGTCTCTGGTCGACGCCCTTCGTGCTCATGAGCGCCGGCGCGCCCCTGGACGGCGGCGACGCGGTGCGCCTGCTGCGGGACGGCCAGCCGCTGGACTTCCTCTTCGAGGAGGGGGCTCGCATGGCCTGGCGCGCGGCCGTGCAGCGCAGCGAGACGACGCCGGACACCTTCTTCCAGCGGGGCGAGCAACTCTACGTGGCGAGCCCCGAGCGGCCGCCGGAACTCGAGCACGGCATCTACATGACCCACGGCCACGTGGTCGACGGGCGCTGGCGCTTCCAGCACAACCGCTTCGCGGGAGACGGCGTGGCCGTCTTCCCGGGCACCGTCGAAGAGGTGGCGGTGGACGCCGAGGAGCCCCTCGTGCTGCACCTGGCCACCGCCGCCCAGCCGAGCCTGGTGGCCCTCGACGAGGAGACCGCGCGCTTCCGCTTCACGGTGCACCGGCTCGGGCCCGACGGTGGCGAGCAGTTGCTCCTCGACCACGAGCAGGGCGGGGGGCGGCTGGGGTCCCTCTCCTGGCACGCGCTACCCGTGTCCCCGGGCGCCGGTTCCCTGCGCTTCGCGGTGGAGGGCCCGCCGGCCCTGGCGGCCTTCCTGGCGCCGGTGCTGTCCCCGGCGCCGCCCGCACCCCCGGTGGCGGACGGCACGACGGGCGAGGGCGCGGAGCCCACGTCGGACGACTCGAATGGTGAGGCCGCGGCCGACGCCGCAGAGCTCGCCGCTCGTCGCGTCGCCCTGCGCGCCACCGACCCGCGGCCCGATGTGGTGCTCTTCCTGGCGGACACCTTCCGGGCCGACAACATGGCCCTCTACGGCGGCGAGCCGGGATTCACCCCGAACCTCGACGCCTTCGCCGAGGGCTGCGTGCGCTTCCGCGAGGCCTGGTCGCCCGCCACCTGGACGCTGCCGTCCCACGTGTCCATGTTCACGGCCCTCTACCCCTCGCAGCACTACGCCACGTCGAAGGACTTCGCCGTGGGCCCCAACATGCTCACGATGGCCGAGGCCTTCACCGCCGCCGGCTACCGCACGGGGGCCATCACCGACGCGGGCGTCGTCACCCACCGCACGGGCCTGGCCCAGGGCTTCGAGGTCTGGGACGAGCGCGCCTTCGACATGACCGACACCATCGACCGCACCCGGGCCTTCCTCGAGGCGGGCGACGGCCGGCCGACCTTCCTCTTCGTGCAGAGCTACGCGGTCCACACGCCGTACCAGGTGTCGAAGGAGACGCGACAGAGCCACGGCGACCGCCTCGACCTGCAGGGAGGCACGAGCCCCGAGCTCGAGCTCCAGCTGGCGGCCTCCCGCAAGGGACGCGAGCCGGGCACGCGCATCCGCCCCGACGACGAGGCGGGGTTGCAGGCACTGCGCCAGTACCACGACCTCTACCGCGGCGGCGTGGTCGACCTGGACCGGGCCTT
>JAAZYN010000493.1 GCA_014239625.1 Myxococcales bacterium
GCCGACTGCGTCGATGCCTGCGCCGCCGGCTCCCAGGAGTGTGGCTGCGTGGTCCTGCAAGGTGGCCCCGCCGCGGGTCAGTCCAAGTGCGTGCCGCTGTGCGAGACCGCCGCGGATTGTCCGGCAGAGCAACCCGTGTGCGTCCCCGCGGGACATTGCGGCCCGGGGATGGGCGGCGGTGGCGCTCCCTGAGATGGGTCACGACTGCCTTACCCAGCGGTTGTCGTTGGCGTGTGCCGCGCTGGCGACCGTCATCGGCTGCCAGCAGACCTCCCCGCACCAGACGGCACAGGGCGACGCCTCCAGCGGCTGGACCACCGACGCGGCCCCACCCGCGGCAGGCAGCATCACCTACCGTTACGAGTGGTCCGTCGACGGCTTGAGACGTGACGCCGACGGCATGTCGTGGTCGGTAGACACCGACCTGGGCTACACGGTCTCGATACACCGAGGCACTGTGATCAGCAGCGCGGTGCAGCTCACACAGTGTGCCGAAGAAGACGGCACGCTGGGGCGGCTATGGCGGGCCACCTTCGGGCTCGGGTCCGCGCGAGCAGGCCACTCCGCGGAGAACAACCCGGCGGCGCTCACCGTGGGTGTCGCCGAAGATCTGCTGCGTTTGACCGACGTGGAGGGTGGCACCGTGGGGTCACTCACCGAGCGTTTTTGCGGCGCGCATTACCTCGTCTCGCCGGGTGAGAGGGACACGCGGCGCTTGCCAGCTGACGTGCAGATGGTGGATCGGAGCCTGTATCTCGAAGGCGCGTGGAGAGCGCCTGGATCGAGCGAGATCGTACCCTTCACCGTGGACACCTCCATGAGCTGGGGAATGCTCGCGTCCCTCTATCCGCCAGGATCGTTCGAGCAGCGAGACGCCCAGATGGAGGTGGATCCGGCCCTGGCTGGCGTCCTGGTGGTGGTCCACCGACGCGCCGGGAAGATGTTTGATGGCGTGGACTTCCAGGCGGTCGGTGAGGGAGAGCTGTCCACCCGCGTCCTGTCCAGCTTCTTTCGAGCCGCGGAGATCGGGGTCGTGAGCCAGGCCACGGCCAGCCCCTGAGCAGGTCGCGACCGCCTTTACGGTGCAACTGGAGCGGACTCCCGTCGTTCAAGTCTTACGTATGGCCCAGCATTTTCGCGGCCAACCTACTGGTCATGGCGAGGCACGTGCTGGCCTGACAGCCACCTGCTCCGCGCAACCGCGAGTCAGGCCACACCTCTCCGCCACCGGACCGCCTTCCGAACCCCGCCGCCACCAGATTCGCTCGCCCAGGCGCAGGCAAGTCCTGTCTGCGCCCCCAAATCGACCGACTACCGGCACCCTGCGGAGGCCAAGCTTCTATTTTGACACGGGAACTTAGCTAGCTAGCCGAGGTCAATCCAAGCCTGAACGACGTGCTTCCGGGCCCTGAAAACCGTGAAGTATGGCGTCGAACGTTCCAGGCGAGACACGAGCTGCGAGCGCGGCGACCGCTCGATTCGGTGACGTGCTGGCTTGCGTTCACGACATGGGGCCGGTCTATCGGCGAGCGTGGGTTGTGACGATCCCCAGACTCGTGTTGTGCTCGGGCACTCCCACCGTGTAATAAGTCGGTCGGCAAATCCGGAGGACATGACATGAGTACGGCTTCGACAACACCCGCTGGAGTGATGGACGCTTCCTATGCGAGGGGGCGTGTGAAGAAGCTCCACCTCGCCTATCGGCTCCGCGTTCGAGCCTTCGTCGCAGCCGAAGCCTTCAAGGCCGCCCACGGCGGAGCCGAGCCACGAGTGCTCGACCTTGGATGCGCCGAGGGGCGCACGCTGCTCGAGCTCCGTGGCTTGCTGGGAGCAAGGGGCAGCTACCTGGGGATCGAGTTCAGCGACGAGCTGCTCGCCAGCGCGCCTGAGCTCCCCGAGGGCGTCGAGTTGGTGCAGGGTGACGTCACCGCGCTGCCGCCGCGGGTCGAGCCGGGTCACTTCAACCTGGCGACCTGCATGGCGGTCCTCGAGCACCTCACGGATCCTCTCGCGGCGGTGCAGGAGGCGTATCGGGCTCTGGAACCAGGGGGGCTTTTCGTGGCGAGCTGCCCGCACCCCTTCTGGGACCACGTGGCCGGCCTCTTCGGCATGGTCGAGGACGAGCACCACGAGGACGAGCTGGACCGCCGTAAGCTGGTCGAGCTGTGCCGACGGGGTGGGTTCGAGACCGTCCAGAGCAAGCCCTTCATGTGGGCGCCCACGGGCGTGCTTCCCTACGTCGGGTTCGCCCTCGAGCCTGAACAGGCGGCCCAGATCGACAACCTGGTGGCCAAGATGCGGGTGCTCGACTTCACCTTCGTCAACCAGCTGGTCGTGGCGCAAAAGGCTTACTGACCAAAGCGCCTGACCCGAGACTCAGCGTGGATGGGCTGCCTGAGCGGCCCTGATTGCGTAGCTCGAGTGTCCGATGCTCATGCGCCGACGGTTCGGCGGGCAGCTGCGGTACGTTCGGCGGCACGACCACGCTCAACATCGACTACTGCAGTCCATCCGCGACACGCGCGCCGGCATCGACAGCCTCCAACCCGGCGTCGACGCAGGTGTCGGCGCCAATGGCCACGACGAGCGCCGGACTTGGCGACGGCGGCGGCTACAGCGACAGTGGGGTGCCGGCGACAGCATCTTGCGCTACAGCTCATCGCGGACGTGTCGCGCCGCGCATGAGCCGGCGGCGCACGTGACATGCCGCAGCGCTCCCTGCGGGACCCGGGTGCACGCCACGCGGGCACCGGCTTTGCGTTTTTGGGCGCCCACACCGGCGCGACGGTGTGGGCTATAGTCGCCGGCATGAGTGACACGACCACGATCTCCGTCGAAGCGCAGGGGCACGTGCTGCTCATTGGGCTCGACCGCGCCCACAAAAAAAACGCGTTCACCGTGCAGATGTTGCGCGAGCTCTCCGAGGCCTACACTCGACTGCAGAGTGATGACAGCCTGTGGTGCGGCTACGTTTACGCCCATGGCGGAAGCTTCACGGCCGGGCTCGACCTCGCCGAGGTGGGTCCCCGCGTAGCGAGCGGTGACCAGCTCTTTCCAGAGAGCGGCGTCGACCCACTCGATCTGCGCCCCCCACGACGGACCAAGCCTGTGGTCATGGCGGTACAGGGATACTGCTTCACCATCGGGATCGAGCTCTTGTTGGCGGCCGACATCCGCGTGGCGGCCTCCGACACGATCTTCGCGCAGATGGAAGTCGCCCGCGGGATCATGCCTTTCGGCGGCGCCACATTGCGCTTCCCGGCGGTCTGTGGCTGGGGCAACGCGATGCGCTGGATGCTGACCGGCGAGCGATTTGACGCCGCCGAGGCACTCCGGATGGGGTTGGTACAAGAGACGGTGCCGCCTGCAGAGCTGTTCGAACGCGGGCTGGCGCTGACCGCGCTGGTCGCCGACCAGGCACCGCTGGCGGTGCAGGCCACCCGTCACAACAGCCGCGTGGCGGCGGAGCTCGGCCCAGGCCACGCCAAAGAGCAGCTCATGGACGCTGCGCGATCACTGTTCGCGAGCGAGGACGCGCGGGAAGGGGTGATGTCCTTTGTGGAGCGACGGCGGGCGCGGTTCAAGGGACAGTAGCGCGTCGAAACGGCCGCCGGGGCTGGCCCGGAGGTTCCATGTCGCTCCGGCTGCAACCGGCGAGCGGAGATGGCGCCCCCGAGGGCCCCGGGATCCCCAGCGGGGGTGCCGCCGGGCGAACACACACATGGACGATGCTTCGGTCCTGCGCTGGAGCTGCACGAAGGGATTGGTCTCTTTCTTGATTCCAGACAGTTGCAACTCACGGATCGGCGTTGGGGCCAGCCCGGATGTTTCATGGCCCTTCGGCTGCAACCGGCGGATCCGCAGCGCT
>JAAZYN010000494.1 GCA_014239625.1 Myxococcales bacterium
GGTCTAGCCTCGCGCGTGGCGGCTAGCCAGCCGTCGCATACACAACTACTCGTTGACATCACTGGCCGGGACGCCTATACCGTCGCGGCTGCTGCGGCCACCCCGTGAAACTGCCGCACATTCGGTACGGAAGAGTGACGATGAACACCACCAAGAGCTTCAACAGCGAAAACGCCGACCGGAAGTGGTTGCTTGTAGACCTGCAGGACGTCGTCCTGGGTCGCGCCGCCGCTCGGATCGCAGCGCTCCTGCGCGGTAAACACAAACCGACGTTCACGCCCAACGGCGACGTGGGCGATTTTGTGGTCGTCGTCAACGCCGATAAGGTGAAGTTGACCGGCAACAAATGGGCCGACAAGCAGTATTGGCGGCACAGCGGCTACATGGGCGGGATCAAGTCCACGACGGCCAGAGAGCTTCGTGACAAGGACGCCCCGAAGATCATCGAGCTGGCGGTCAAAGGGATGCTCCCCCGCGGCCCCCTTGGGCGACGCCAGTTCAAGAAGCTGAAAGTATACGCTGGTGCGGATCATCCGCACGGCGCTCAGATGCCCGAGCCCACTGATCTCGGCCTGAAGTAGGAAGAACAATGGCTGACGCATGGATTTCGCGAGCGACGGGCCGACGCAAAGAAGCGGCGGCTCGAGTGTTCATCAAGCCTGGGACGGGCCAGATCACCGTCAACAAGCGCGACGCTGAAGAGTACTTCAAGCGCGGCTCGTTGATGCTGATCATCAACCAGGCCTTCGAGGTTACGGAGACCGAAGGCAAGTTCGACGTCTACGCCACGGTGCGTGGAGGTGGGCTGAGCGGTCAGGCTGGCGCGCTAAAGCATGGAATCAGCCGCGCGCTCGAGAAGTCCGATCCGGCCCTGCGACCCCCGCTGAAAAAGGCTGGGTTCCTGACCCGGGACGCGCGCGAGGTGGAGCGGAAGAAGTACGGACAGCCGGGCGCTCGCAAGCGCTTCCAGTTCTCCAAGCGCTAGAACCCACAGACTCGCGGGAGCTCTCTCTCCCACCAGCGGTGACCTTGGGGTCTCATGGCGGAGCACGAGGACGATCAGGCGGTGCTCGAGGAGGAACCCTCCTCGGCCGACGCAACGCCCCCAACCGGGGCCAGCGCCGATGGCGCAGCGGACGGCTCCTCCGATGCGGAGGGCGGCGACGCTGCATCGGGCTCGCAGGCGCCGAGCGTTGGCGACGCGGCGACCGAAGGCCAAGGTGCGTCGGACGCGGCAGCAGGTGACGCGGAACCCACCGCCAGTCCGAGCCCCGGATCGCTGGATGGGGTTGGCGGCCCCATCGACGCGACCGCCGACCCGGTGATCGATCCCGCGCTCCCCACCGCCCAACCCTCGGGGCTGGCGGACCGCGATCCGGTGGAGGACGACGAGGACGCCGCGATGATGTCCCCACGGGACCCGCTGGAGGCAGCGTCAGACGGGGCGGACGGCGCGGACCAGAGCGCGGCGTCAGGAGCACCTCCGGCTGACTTCGGGGCGCTGAACACGCAGTCCTCGGACACACAGCGGCTGCTCCCCATTCGCATCGATGAGCCGACCGACTTCTGGAGCCCGCAGAAGGGGGAAAGAAAGGTCCGCTTCCTGGTCGTGCTGGGGGCGTGTCTGGTGTTCTTGCCGAACCTCGGAGGGTTCGGGCTATGGGACCCGTGGGAGACGCACTACGGCGCGGTCACGACCAACATGGTCGAGACGTACGACTGGATAAGCCCCTGGTGGGGCTACAAGGAGAAGATCGGGACCGAAAAACGGCAGGGGAACTACTTCTTCTCCAAGCCTGTCCTCATCTTCTGGACCGAAGCGCTGGCCTCCAACTTCTTCGGTAGAAGTGAGTGGTCCATTCGGCTTCCCATGGCCTTGTTGGCGATCCTGGCGGTGTTTCTTGCCTACCTGGCGCTGTCGCGCATTTGGACCCGGCGGGTGGGGTTGTTGGGCGCGCTGATCATGGCGACGTCGCCGCAGTTCTTCATGATCAGTCGGCAAGCGCAGACCGACATGCCGTTCGTCGGCACCATGACCATCGCGATGTGTTTTCTGATGCTGGCGCTGTTCGCCAAAGCCAGAAGACACACGGATAAGAGCTTCTGGGCGTGGACCGGAGCGGCGCTGGCCGGGCTGCTGTTGGTGACGATACCCCAATACGGCTTGCTGGTGACCGATCTCGCCACCGAGCCGCCGGCCTCCGCTCCCAACCCCGGCCTGTCCTGGCAGCTCCTGCACCAGGGCACCTACCACGCGCTGATCTACGGCTCGGTCCTCGCCAGCATTCTTGGCTGGTTCGGGTGGTCGCTGCGCCGAGACATTCAGCGTCGCGGCCTGACCCAGGGTGTCAAAGACAAGTGGCTCCGCCGCTGGCTCATGGTGTGGTTCTACATCTTCTGCGGGCTGTCGTTCTACGCCAAGGGCCTGCTGTTTTTGATCCCCGGCGCGGTCATCTGCGTGTGGCTGCTCGTGACGGTACAGTGGCGGGTGCTCGCGCGCGTCGAGCTCATCCGCGGCATCGTGATCTTTTTGTGCGTAAGCCTGCCGTGGTACGTCGCCATGTTCGTCAAGCACGGCAACGCCTTTTACCAACGCTTCTTCGTGCACGACCACTTCAACCGCCTCGGCGCGGGTGTGCACCAGATCGACAGTGGAACCTTCGAGCATTTCATCAAATGGCTCGGGATCGGGATGTTCCCTTGGGCCATCTTCGTACCCTTCGCGCTGATCTGGATGTTCCGGCTCAACACTCGAGACCGCCGCGCCTCCAACCAGGCTGCCGTCTTCGTGGCGGTGTGGTTCGCGTTCGCGTTCATGCTGTTCACGCTGTCATCGACGAAGTTCCATCACTACATCTTCCCGGCCATGCCCGCCCTGACCATGCTCACGGCGCTGTTTATCAACCAACTGCTCGACGACAAGACCTGGCTGCCGCGCCTGGTGACGGTCGTCGGCGTCGTGTTCTTCGCTGCGCTCAGCTGGGACCTTCACGAAGATCCGCAACACGTCCGCAACCTGATGACGTACAAGTACGATCGGCCGCTGCCCGACCATCTGCCGATCGACCCGCAGGCCAAGGTCTCGAAGAGCGCCGACACCTATACGTGGGAGGAGAGCACGTTCTGGCGGCACACAACGCCGCTGATGCGCGCCATCCTTACTACGGACGCCTTCCGATACGACAACTGGATCCCGCTCATCGCGGTCTGGGGGTTCATCGCGTTGGGGCTGTTTTTTGTGGCCAGGCACCGACGTAAGGGGCTGGCCGCGCTGGGGCTTCTCGCGGCGATGTTCGCGCTGTGGTCACTGAACTACTACATGCCGTCGCTGTCGCCGCACTGGTCCCAAAAGTACCTGTTCGATAGCTACTACGACACGTGTCAGCTAAGCGAGAACCCCGAGGAGATACAGACGGCCTACACGCCGCTGTTACCCGCAGGGCTGGCTGCGAGCTTCGGGTACAACAACAAGCGCGTATGCCACGAAGACGTGATCTCGTGGCTCATCACGTGGCGCGGCGAGACCTACTACAGCTACAACGAGTTGCAGCCCATCACCAAAGAGCAGCCGCAGTTCATGCCGTACTTGGAGGCACGCAACCACGGCGAGAAGTTCTACGCGTTGATGGAGCGCGGTAAGATGGCGGGCTTCAAGAGCAAGCTACAGCGCTATTCCGACAAGCTGAAACGCAAGGGACAACGCGGCTGGCGGGACGTCAAGAGCTGGGATGTGAAGGTCGAAAACGACGAGTCACGGTTCTTCCAGATGGTGAGCGCCACGCCCGTACGCTGAGGCAGCGGCTCGACGGCTAGCCCGGATCATTCATGGAACTTCGAGCGAAACCAAGGAGGCGTAGTGCTGCCG
>JAAZYN010000495.1 GCA_014239625.1 Myxococcales bacterium
CGACGCGCGGTCGTCGTCGCCTCTCCCGGCTCGGGGAAGACGACGCGGGTCCCTACCGCGTTGTTGGACGCTCACGGTGGTCAGGTGGTGGTCACCCAGCCGCGACGGGCGGCCGCTCGGATGGTC
Organism: Myxococcales bacterium; assembly: GCA_014239625.1. Lineage (GTDB taxonomy): Bacteria > Myxococcota_A > UBA9042 > PHBI01 > JAAZYN01 > JAAZYN01. The sequence continues at coordinate 127 of JAAZYN010000495.1, forward strand.
GCGCGTTTTGTTGCGTCGCAGCGGCCCCATGGGGAGGTGGGCTACGAGGTCCGTGGAGACAAGACGGTCGGCCGTAGCACGCGCCTGAGGTTCGTCACCGAGGGGGTGCTCCTCGCTCAGTTGTTGAGTGATCCGGAGCTGTCCGGGGTCTCCGCGGTGGTCATCGACGAGTTCCACGAGCGAAGCCTGGTAGTCGACGCGCTGCTGGCGCTGCTCGTCGAGAGTGGCTCGGCGTTGCGCCCCGACCTCTGGATCGTGGTGATGAGCGCCACCCTGAGCGCTCAGCCTGTGGCCGCGTTTTTGGATGATTGCCCCGTCATCGAGGCTGAGGGGCGGCGCTTCGACGTGCAGGTCGCCTATGAGCCGAAGTCGAGCATCGCCGGCGCCTGTCGCCAGGTCGCGGGGCTGACGGGGGAGGGGGACGTGCTCGCGTTTTTGCCGGGGGTCCGCGAGATCGACGCCGCCCACCGTGCCCTCGCCGGAGGGGACCTGGTCGTGCAGCGTCTGCACGGGAGCTTGTCGTCCGCCGAGCAGGACCGAGTGCTGGCCTATCGCGGCCCGCGGCGCGTCGTGTTGGCGACCAACATCGCCGAGACCTCGGTGACGCTCCCGGGCGTGACGGCGGTGGTGGACTCGGGGACCGTCAAACAGCTCCGCCACGACGCTGGCAGCGGCCTGGATCGCCTCGAGTTGCGGCCCATCTCCCAGGCTTGTGCCGAGCAGCGGACCGGTCGCGCCGGCCGGGTGCGACCGGGGTTGGCCGTCCGGCTGTGGAGTGAACACGAGCACGCGGGGCGTCGGATGTTCGACAGGCCCGCCATCGAGCGTCTGGACCTGTCCCCCCTGTTGCTGTGGTTGCGGCGCTGGGGTGTGGTCGACGCCCGACGCTTCACCTTCTTCGAGAGGCCGCCGGAGGCCGCGCTGACGCGCGCCGAGGCGCTGCTGACGGACGTCGGCGCGGTGCAGGCGCCGTTCGGTCCGCTCACCGCGCGCGGCGAGGCGATGGCGCGTCTGCCCATGCACCCACGCTTGGGGCGGTTTTTGCTGGAGGCCAAGGGCGCGGGCGTGGGGTGTCTGGCCTGCGACGTGGCCATGCTCTTGGCGGAGCCTCGCTGGTTTTCCAGAGGCGACGGCGGTCGCGATCACGGTCACAGGGCGGACGTCTTGGCGAGGGTCCGACGCTTCCGAAGGGCCCAGGGGCATCCGCAGGCAAGCCGTCTGACCGCACAATTCCGGCGTGCCCTCGGCGTCACCGCAGATCGCCTCCACGGCGACGACGCGGAGCGCGCGATCTGTCGCTGCCTGCTGGCCGGGTGGCCCGATCGGGTAGCGGCGCGGCGTCGGCCCGGCGGCGCTGAGGTCGTCCTGGCGACGGGTCGGGCTGCGCGGCTCGCGCGCGAGTCCGTGGTCGTCGACGATATGATGGTGGCCCTGTCCGTGGGTGGTAGCGGCGCCCGCGCGGCCATCGTCCGCTCCGCGGCGGCCGTGGAGTGGAGCGACATCGCTGCGCGGAGGGAGTTCGAGGAGAGCGACGAGGTGCGCTGGGACGCACATCGGCAGCGGGTCGTCGCGGAGCGCCTGAGTCGTTACCGAAAGCTGGTGTTGGGTCGCAAGGATGTGCCCCTGAGCGATCGCACCGCGGCGTCCGAGCTGTTGGCTGAGCAGCTCGCCCGTCTGGGGCTGGATGCCTTGACCCTGGACCCCGCAGCGGTGCAGCTGTTGGGGAGGCTGAAGACGTTGGTGCCAGAGGAGGAGCCCTTTCATTGGATCGCGCATTGCTTGCCCCGACTCTGCTCGGGCAAAGCGGCCCTCAGCGACCTGCGCGGGGTCCAACTGGCCCCGGTCATCAAGGCGGCTCTGTCGTGGCAGCTCAGGCAACGGTTGGAGATCGAGGCGCCGCAGCGTCTGGAGGTGCCGAGTGGGCGCCAGGCCGCGGTGACCTATCGACTCAACGCTCCCCCGGCGCTGGCGATCAAGGTGCAGGAGATGTTCGGCGCCACCGAGGGGCCTCATGTCGGTCGGGACCGACTGCCGGTGCGGCTGGAGCTTCTCGATCCTGCGGGGCGTCCGCTGGCCGTCACCGATGACCTCGAGAGCTTTTGGTCTGGCGCCTGGGTCGACGTGCGAAAGCACATGCGGGGGCGTTACCCCAAGCACCGCTGGCCGGAGGACCCGGTCTCCGCGGAGGCCTCGGTCCGCTCGACGAAGCGGCGCAAGCGATGAGCAACCCGCGCCGCGAGCCGAACATGGCCGCCCGGGTCAACGGGCGCGGGCCCAATCGGGGCGCTCTCCGGAGCCCCGGCGATCACAGGAACCGTTGATGCGGCCGCCTCCGTGAGCGGACACCTCCACGGCGGTCCCCCCTCAGGTCTTACGGAAGCGCTCCATGAAACCCACCAGCGTCTCCACCCCATCGCGCGGCATGGCGTTGTAGATCGACGCGCGGAGCCCGCCCGAGAGGCGGTGCCCTTTGAGCCCGCTGAGCCCTTCTTCGGCGGCCAATGACACAAAGCGGGCGTCGCACTCGTCGCCACCGCTGGTACGGAAACCCACGTTCATCAGTGAGCGGTGGCTCGGATCTCCCACGTTGGGGACGTAGAACCCCTTCGAGTTGTCGATGGCGTCGTACACCAGCTGAGCTTTGCCCCGGTTTCGCTCCGCCATGGCGGCCAGACCACCGACCTGCTCCTCGATCCACTTCGCGACCAGGCCGACGACGTAAATCGCGAAGGTTGGTGGGGTGTTGTACATCGACCCCTTGGTGGCCTGGGTCTGGTAGCGCCAAATCGCCGGGACGCCTTCGGGCGCCTCACGCATCCAGGCTTTATCCACGATGACCAGGGTCACACCCGCGGGGCCGCAATTTTTCTGAGCCCCCGCGTAGATGAGCGAGAACCTGGAAACGTCGACTGGGCGCGAGAGGATGTCCGACGACATGTCGCACACGTGCCGGGTGTGGCCGAAGTCCGGCAGCCGCTGAAATTGCGTCCCGTAGATCGTGTTGTTCGATGTCGTATGGATGTAGGCCAGCTCCGACGGGTCCAAGGTGTCGAGCCTGGGGAGCGACGTGTAGCCGTCCTCCCGCCCCGAGGCGACGACCCGGGCGGTGCCTATCCGTTGGGCTTCGGTGAGCGCGTACTCCGACCAGACCCCCGTCATGACGTAGCCCGCCTGCTGGTCCCGACCGAGGAAGTTGGTCGGAATCTGGGCGAACTGGCCTCGCGCGCCGCCCTGGAGAAACAACAGGTCGTGGGTGTCAGGGATGGCCAGCAGCCGAGTGAGCCGCGCGCGGGCATCGTCGATGATCGCGGCGAAGGTCGGCGAGCGATGACTGATCTCGAGGATGGAGAGCCCCAGATCGGGCAACGCCGAGACGGCCGCGGAGGCCTCTTCGAGGACTGGCTGAGGGAGGATAGCGGGCCCTGCGCTGAAATTGATCGGGCGATGGGTCACGGGGGCCTCCTGGTTGGCCAGTTTGGTGGGTGTCCCGAGTGGAGACCAGGTTGCCATTGTCTCTGCTTGGTCGGCGCGTGCCGGCCGCGCCAGGGCTTGAATCGACCCCGGCCAACTCCGCACCCTGGCGCGGTGCCGCGAACCAAACCGCTGGTGGATGATAGCAACGAACTCCCCGTTGGGGACACTGGAACGGTGGCAGCGTACGCAAGAGCCCCGCAAAGGTCACCGTCGCGCTGGCACTTTGGTGCGCCGCGGAGGGTG
>JAAZYN010000496.1 GCA_014239625.1 Myxococcales bacterium
CGGTGTCGCCGTATTCGTCGTCATCGACAGCGTCCAGCTCCACGTGATCGGACATCATGAGCTGCTGCGCGGCGCGTCGTTCACCCTGCGCGACGACGCGAAAAAAACGCTGCTGAGGCGAGAGCGCTTCCGCGGGTTTGTCACCAGACGCCTCGTACATGAGGCCGGGGAGGGGCTCACCCAGAGGGCGGTCTGCCTCGATGAACCGCGTGGTCCAATCGAAGCCACGGTCATCCTGTGGGTTGAAGTACAGCAAACGCAGCTTGTACATGCCCGCAGTGAAGCGCCGCTCGACGGCGTCGATCAAGCGGTGGACCATCCGCTGCTGAGGAGGGATCTCCTCCTCATTGCCGAAACGCTCAAACTGCGCGGGCCCGTGAAACCAATACATTCGCAGCGCGGTAGCGCGATCGCAGGTCGGCGAGCGCAGCGCCCTGAAGTGTCGGTCCAGCCCTTGCTCCTCCGGCCGCGTCTCCGCCACCATCCGGTCGATGGCCCAGGGGTCCAAGAGCTGGGACCGAAAGTGGGCCCGCGGCAGGTCGTCCGCCGGCACGAAACGGAGGCTCCGGATGCCGGCCGCTTCGAGGGCGTCACGCGCCTCCTGGGAAACGAGCGCGGCCCACGGGTAAGCGGACAAGCGGAAGAACGGTGGCAAGGGTCGTTCAGCCAGCGCTTCGTCATCGAACACCAGCGCCGTCGGCGCGCTGAACATTCCCCCCACGGCGCCCGCGTCAACCGGCAGCCGGACCGCGACCGACGCCTCTTGGTCCAGCACGGACGCGTCGAGGTGCTCTGGAACGTGGAGCATGAAGAAGCGAGTGTCGATGGCAGGCGGGCTGGCAGCATCCGCGCTGGCATCCACCACGTCGATGGGGAGCGCCTCGTGAGGAAAATCCCCGACGCTACGAAGCACGTCCAGCATCGCTCGAGAGACGATCGACCAGCCGACGTCGTTGGCCGGGTAGTCGTCGGCAGCGACGATCGAGTGCACACCATGAAAACGCAACCGCCCTTGCGCGGCTGCGGCGCTCGGGACGGCGCTGCTGCCAGGGCTCCAAATGAACCCGTACTGGCTCTTGTCGAGCCAGATGTTGAAATCGGCGTCCCACACTCGTGCGGGATCCCATTCCAATAGATAGGCAGGTGTACGTTCGCTCATCTCACGCTCGCGGCGCAGCCCCATCGTGCGCATGGATCGGCGTTGAGCATGACAGCGGCACCACCAACTGGCAAGAATCGCTGGAACCCAGTGCCGCATTGGAACACACTTCCCGTGCTTTAACTCACTCCTGGAGACAGACATGCGCGTCATGTTCGCTGCCGCCGCCTGTGTGCTGATCGTCGCCTGCCCGGCGACTGAGCCGCCTTCGCCCGCCAGCGACGCGGTCTCGGAGACCCTGTCGGACACCTCCGTGGACACCGCGTCGGAGGTCACCGCCCCGGACACGCCGCCCACCCCGGACGTCGTACCCGACGTGACGACCCCCGATCCAGGTCCACCGGACGCCCAACCGGACCTGCCAGCGCCTCAAGACCCCCAACTTTGCTCGGGGTCGACTCAGGCGCCGCTGCAGAGCTTCGGAGGCTCGTGCTGCTACACCGACGACCAGCACCCCGACAACCCCAGCTGCGTCTGGTACGCGGCGAACTATGGGGAGGGCGAGTGCCTCGACGCGCAGTGCGACACCAACTTCTGCACCAGCGCGCGCTATTGCACGAAGGGCTGCACCATCAACAGCGACGCGATCGACAACGCGACCGGCGAACAGGTCCCCGACGGCATCGACGACAGCCCCATCAACGACTGCTTCGGAGCCGCCAGCGGCCCGTTTGGACACGACTACAAGTGCGTCAACCTGCGCAACCCCGCCAACGGAGACCCCTACGGAGTCTGCCGCCCAGGCACGACCTTTGCCGCCTGCGACTCCCACGACGACTGCCCCCAGGGTGAGGTCTGTAACGTGCTCTACGTGCTCGGAGAATACGGTGGCCGCTGCACGACAGCCCCCGTGGCCGGCGCAGGGGTGGGCGAGGCTTGCAACTCGGACCCCAACAGCGGGCCCCTGCAGCGCTGCCGAGGGCCGTTCTGTTTCGGCTACGGGTGCGTCGAGCTGTGCAGCGACGACGACAACTGCGCCACGGACACGTGCGACGGTGGCTCCTGCACGAAAAATGGGGCGACGTGCACCACCAACGCTGACTGCAGCGCCTGGGGCTGTGGTCCGTTGACGCCCTACAGCAACACCCCTTACACCGACGACTTCTGCAGCCCTCGGTCCTGCAACACGATCGGCGACTGCCGCGATCCCGACTTCTTCTGCCGCCCCTTCTGGAACGGCGCCGACACCGTCGAGGAGGTCGAGTTCGCGCCGGCGTGCCGCGCCCGACCGACAGACGGCACGTACGCGAGCTACGGTGAGCCGTGTGGGAGCGAGGGCGACGGGACGGAGCTGCCTCCATGTGTCTGGGCGTCGGGCTGCATCGACAACTACTGTTCGGGCCCGTGCCAATCCGACGCCGACTGCGGCCCGGATGCGGAGTGCCTGGTCGGCGACGAGTGGGGTATCGACGTCGACGATGACGACGCGGTGGACTCCAACCTCTTCATCGATCTGTGCATGCAGTGGCCCCACAGCGGCGATCTGACCGACTGCACCACGGACGCCGACTGCGGCGCCGGCGAGCACTGCCAATGGCGCCTCAAAGGCTCGGGGGAGGGGACCGATCGCAGCTGGGAGGTGGAGTTCAAGTGCCGCACGGACTACGACACCCAGGTCGGCTACGGAGAGGTCTGCAACGGTCCCGACGGCGCCGTCTGCAAAGGAGGCTTGTGCCTGGTCAACAACACCATCGAGACAGGGATGTGCGTCGAGCAGTGTACCGGCGCCATGGATTGCCCCCAGGGGTTCGACTTCGAGGGGTTCACCTGGAACTCGATCTGTCTGAGCTTCACCGTCGGCTACGGTAGCTCACTGGGCGAGGAGGACGATCTGATGGTGTCGTACTGCTGGCGAAACAGCGGCGACAGCTCCGTCACCCCGTGCGACGCGAACAAGGCCTGCGGCCCCGCCGAGTTCTGCCGCGCAGCGGTCATCGCTGGCAACCCCGATGAGCCCGCCGTGGTGGAGCACCTGTGCCTGGACGCCAGCGAAGGCCTGGCGGGGACACCCAACGGTCAGCTTGGTGAGCCGTGCGACACGTGGAGCGAATGCGGTGGGCGGTCCTGCTACCCGGATGGCGCCGGCGGCGGTTACTGCACGCATCTGTGCACGACCGACGCGGACTGCGACGCGGGCGCGACCGGACCGCCGCTGGCGTGCACCGAGGTCACGCTGCTGCCGCGGCTCGATCCGGCGCACTCGGCCAAGACCCATCGGTGCATCATCCAGAAGACGTGCCTGTCGTGCAGCTCGGACGAGGACTGTGGCGGCGACTGGTTGTGCGGTAATATCGGAGGATTCGGAGCGGCCGCCGAGTACCGGTGCGGCGCATCGTGCTCGAGCGATAGCGACTGTCTGGAGGCCGGGACGACGTGTGAGAGCGATATTGATCCCGAGGGGCAACCCACGGGTCGAAAACTGTGCCTTCCCGGCTTCTGCGAGTAAGGAGTTCGTGGGCTCGGCATGACGATTCGCCGCTGCAGACATTACTTGCTACCCTTGCAAGGCTTCGCCCCGGGCCCCTGGGCGAAACACATAGAACCGGCCGGCGGTCGTTGAGCGACAAACGTGCCATAGCAGGAGTGTGTCCGAACTGCGACTCCCCAGGCCCCGTGGGTCAAGGGTGTTCGGAGCGGGCGTGCAAAAAGAGGGAATACCACCGTGTCCCTCCTCAATACGC
>JAAZYN010000497.1 GCA_014239625.1 Myxococcales bacterium
CAAAACACCATCATGTCGGCGACGATGCGCATGCTTGGGCGGGGCGGGCAGATCCACTCTTTTTGGGCGATGAACTCTTTGAGGATGTCGGTCTGGATCGTCCCGCCGAGCGCTTCCAGCGGCGCCCCTTGCTCCTCGGCCACCGCTGCGTACATCGCCAGGGCGACGATGGCGGGGCCGTTGATGGTCATCGATGTGGTGACCTTACCAAGGGGGATGTCGGCGAAGAGTCGGCGCATGTCGTCGAGGCAACAGACGCTGACGCCCTCGCGACCGACATCCCCAGCCGACAGCGGGTGGTCCGGATCGTAGCCCATGAGCGATGGCATATCGAAGGCCGTCGACAGCCCCGTTTGCCCCTGCTCGAGCAGGTACTTGAAGCGCCTGTTAGTGTCTTCGGGGGTGCCGAACCCCGCGAACTGCCGCATGGTCCAGAGGCGGCCGCGGTACATCGAAGGGTAAGGGCCGCGCGTGTATGGGTGCTGACCCGGCACGCCAATGCGGGGCTCGACCTGATCGTCCGTGTAGAGGTCGTCGAGCGGGATCCCGCTCATCGTGGCGAACTCGCCGTCTCGCTTTCGGAAGCCGGCTGCCTCAGCTCGGTATTGAGCGACCTGCGGGCTCAACGCTTCCCCCGTCGTGGGTGCGTCGTCTTTATGAGCGACCATATGCCTTCTACTCCTGTTTACTGCCCCGCCACCGTCATCTCGGCGATCCGGAACGACGGAGCGCTGACCGCTCGCCTGGGATCGCGGTCGCTGCCGATGGCGTCGATGGAGTTCCACATCTGTGGCAGCGTCGAAGCGATAGTAAACTCGCTGACGGGTTCCGCGAGGGCGCCGTCCTCGATCCACACCCCCGACGCCCCCTGGCTGTAATCACCCGTGATGGTGTTGACCCCGAACCCGATGAGCTCGGTGACCAGCAGCCCGCGCTTGGTCTGAGCGATCAACTGTTCGAGCGACAGCTCGCCCGGCGTCATCCAGAAGTTCGTGCTCGACGCTCCGGGGGTCCCAGCGAGACCTCGCGACGCGTTGCGCGTCGTCGCCATGCCCAGCTTGCGACCGCTGTAGGAGTCCAGCAGGTAGCTCCTGAGGACCCCGTTGTCGATGACCGTCGTGGCGTTTGTCGCCAGCCCCTCGCCGTCGAAGGGCTTGGACCCTGAGCCGCGCGGGATGAGCGCGTTGTCGACGATGGTGACCGCGTCGTTGGCGATCGTCTCGCCGACCTTACCGATCAGGTAGCTGGCCTCCCGATATATGGCGCCGCCGACGACCGCTCCAGCGAGCGCCCCGAGTAGGCGGCATGCGACGGGTGCCTCGAAGATCACAGGAACTCGGCAGGTGCGCGGCTTGGTCGCGCCCAGTCGCCGCAGGGTCCGCCGTGCGGCGATCCGTCCGACCTCCGCCGGTGACTCCAGATCGCCGAAGTGGCGTGCGCTGGTGTACCAATAGTCCCGCTCCATGGCGCCGTCGTGCTCGGCCACCGGGGTGGTCCAGAAGCTCACCGAGCCCCGGCGGTTCGTTCGGTAGACCCCGAAGCTGTTGGCAAAATGAGTGACGCTGACGCCCCAGCCCATCTCGGCCCCTTCCGAGTTCTTGATGCGAGAGTCCGCGCCGATGGCGGCTGCCTCGCACTCTCTGGCCATGTCGATCCCGCGCTCCGCGGTGATCTCTTCGAGGATGGGATCGTAGAGGTCCAGATCAGCCGTCGGTGCTTCGTCGAAGAGCGCGCGATCGGGGAGCCCGGCCGTCGGGTCTTCGGCGGTCGCGTGGGCGGCCTTACAGGTCCGTTCGATGAGGTTCTCCAGAACCTCGCGGCTGAGGTCGCTGGAGCTGGTAGTGGCGGTTCGTTGCCCCACCAGCACGCGCAAGCCGATGCCCTTGGAGCGGCTCTGCTTGACCTGCTCGGTCTCCGACAGGCGCACCCGCACCTCGCTGGACTGGCCGTTGACAAACAGCGCGTCGGCGGCGGTCGCGCCGTGTCGCTTCGCCGTGTCGAGGACGAATTGGAGGAGCCCCTGAGGGTCGAGTTGTTGCTGTGACATATTCCCCGCTCTGTCGTCAGCGCGTGGCGACGCCGCCGACCGTCAGGCCGTTGATCCGAATCGTAGGCAGCCCTACGCCGACCGGCACGCTCTGTCCATCCTTGCCGCACACGCCGACACCTCGGTCGAGCGCCAGATCGTGCCCTACTGCGCTGACCCGCTTCAGCACATCGGGGCCGTTGCCGATGAATGTGGCCCCTTTGACCGGCTGGGTCACCTCGCCATCCTCGATGAGGTAGGCCTCTGAGCCGGTGAACGTGAACTTGCCGCTGGTGATATCCACCTGGCCGCCGCCGAAGGCGACCGCGTAGATCCCCCTCTTGACGCTCTTGATGATGTCCTCGGGGCTGTCCTCGCCGGCCAACATGAAGGTGTTGGTCATGCGAGGCATGGGGACGTGACTGTAACTCTGACGACGCCCGTTGCCGGTCGCTGGGACGCCCATCAGGCGCGCGTTCAGCCGGTCCTGCATGTACGCCCGGAGCACGCCTTTGTGAATGAGGACATTGCGTTGCGTCGGGGTCCCTTCGTCGTCGACGTTGAGGCTTCCGCGGCGAGCGCCGATGGTGCCGTCGTCGACGACGGTCACCAGCGGGCTGGCGACCTCTTGGTTGAGGAGGCCCGCAAACGCGCTGGTCCCTTTTCGGTTGAAGTCGCCTTCCAGGCCATGCCCGATGGCTTCGTGGAGCAGGATACCCGGCCAGCCAGGCCCCAGCACGACGTTCATCTCGCCAGCCGGCGAGTCCACCGCCGAGAGGTTCAGGATGGCCCGGCGAGCCGCCTCTTCGACGTAGTCTTTCCAGACGTCGTCGTCGAGGAAGAACTCGAACGACGATCGGCCACCGCCGCCCGAACGTCCGACCTGGCGGTTCTGGCCATCCACGGCGATGCAGGTCACGGAGAGACGCTGCAGCGGTCGCTCGTCGATGGTGACCCGGCCCTCCCGGTCGACGATGACGACGGTCTTCACGTTCGAGGAGATGCCCGCCATGACCTGGTTGATTCGCGGATCGTAGGCTCGCGCCAGCGCGTCGATCTGGCCGAGCAGCTCGAGCTTGGCGTCAAGCGGCTCGTCGACCGTCGGCGCGGAGCTCACCGGGTACAGGTCATGAACGGCTCTGCGCGGCGAGATGCTGACCGTCCCCCCGTTGGCGCTCTGGTCGGCGATGGCCCGCGCCGCGCGAGCGGACTCGAGGAGCCGCTCGCCGTCGATCTCGTCGGAGTGCGCGTAGCCCGTCTTGTCTCCGCTGACGGCGCGGACACCTACGCCTTGATGCACGGAGCGAGAGGTTTGCTTGACCATGCTCTCTTCCATCGACAACGACTCGCTGACGACGTGCTCGAAATAAAGGTCAGCGTCGTCGATGCGGCGCGACATAAGCTCGCGGAGGGTCTTGCTTAGCGCTCTGTCATCGACCCCGAAGCGTTCGAGGGTGGTGGAAGTGTCGGTCATCGTGTGCCTTACAGGTGGCTTCTAGATGTTGAGGAGCCGTACTATAGGCACACCATGGCGCGTCTCGAAAGGCTCCTCGTCTCGTCCCGGAACCCGGGTAAGCTCGCCGAGCTCTCCAGCTTGCTGGGGCCCTTGGAGATCGCGCTCGTGAGCGCCGCTGATGTCTCCTTGGCCGAGGTCGAGGAGACCGGGTCGACCCTCATCGACAACGCGCTCCTCAAGGCTGCGGCTGGCTACGTGGCGACCGGGGTGCCCACCCTGGCTGACGACACGGGGCTCTGCGTGGAGGCGCTGGACGGTGGCCCCGGCGTGTTCAGCGGCCGCTTCGCCGGTGAG
>JAAZYN010000498.1 GCA_014239625.1 Myxococcales bacterium
GCCGTCGGGTTCGGGGTGGGTGTCTTCGTCCGCTCTGACGGAGCCTCGCCCTTGCTACAGGCCGCAGCGAAAAGCACCAGTCCCGCGAGCGCGAAACGATAGTCATTGATTTTGGCCGACCGCATCCACTATGGAGTAGCAGCTTTTACAGCATCGAGCATCAACGGGCCCGGTCGGGGTCGAAGGGAGACAGATGCGTTATTTGGCGCTTGTTACATGTGTCGCGTTCGCATTCGGCGCGGGCTGTGGTGATTCCAACGAGGGTAAGACGGGCGAAACCCCGAACGCTCTCTTTCCGAACGGAAAGGCCTACAAGGTGACTACCACCATCGAGCCCGCGAGCATCCGCGCCGGCGAGAGCACCACGGTGACCTGCGCCGTCGTCGACACCAACGGCGACCCGCACGAGACCGCCACGACGATCGCGGTGACGCCGATGGACGGCATCGTCATCGACGACCGGACCGTGACGGCTGCGGCTTCGGGCACGTTTACGGTGGTGTGCAGCGCCCCTGATGTGGACGTATTCGACGAAGACGGGGCGACGCTCACCGTCGAGGCTGGGGCCCCGGCGAGCGTTGAGGCGGCCATCGCCCCCAACCCGGTGAGGGCCGGCGAAGACGCTGTGGTGACCTGCAACGTCAAGGACGCTGATGGAGGCATCATCAGCGGCGTGCCGACCACCGTCACAGCCGCCTCGGGGGTCACCGTCGATGACCACGACGTCTCCGCGACCATCGCCGGTGACTATGAGGTCACCTGCGCCGTCATCGACGCCGCCGACCTGCCGTCGACGCCCGCCACCCTCACGGTGATCGCTGGAGACCCGGTCTCGGTCGAGCTGCTGGCCGACCCCGAAAAGCCGGCGTACGCTCGCCAGGAGTCGGTCCAGTTCAGCTGGGTCACCACCGACGCCTACGGCAACACCGCGACCGACGCGCCGGGGACCCTGTCTGGGCCGACGGCTGGGGTCGAGGTGGTGGGCGACCCCACCGAAAACCGTTACCGCTTCCTGGAGCAAGGCCTGTATGACTGGACGGTCACGCTGGATGCGCCGTCTCCCACGGTGACCGACGACATCTCGCTGGTGTGTGACGATCAAGGGCCGGTCATCACCATCACCTACCCGCCACGCGGCGCTACGTTGGTGGGCGCCGATGGGGAGGTCGTCACCGTGACCGGCACCGTGTCCGACAACCTGGGCACGGTCGACGCCATCGTCGTCAACGGCGTCGCGCCGGCGGTCGACGCTGACGGGAACTTTCAGGCCGACATCACCCCGAAGTGGGGGACCAACTTCATCGAGATCTACGCTGACGACAGCCACGGCGTCCAAGGCAAGCTGACCCCTTCGTTTCAGTACTCCAGCGCATACGTGAGCTTTGTGGAGACGAACGCGCAGGGGGTCATGGTCGATGACGGCGTCCAGGCGCTGCTGGGCCAGGGCGCCATCGATGATGGCGTCCACGACCCCACCGACGTCGACGATCTCGCGACGCTGCTGGAGGTGGTGCTCACCAACATCGACATCCCCACGCTGCTGGAGTCGCAGGGCGGCGCGATCGTTCAGACCACGACGCCGATCGTCGATTACAGCCTGGGCCCGGCGAGCCTCACGGGTGACGTGATCATCACCGTCAGCGTCGTGGCGCCCACCGACATCGGGCCCACCTCCGCGAGCCTCGACTCGACCACGGGCGGCATCGACAGCGTGATCACGATGGGTACTCAGACCGAGCAGGGGTTGCTGCTGAACCTCGAGATCGACATCGAGCTCGCGGCCCAGGCGACGGCCGCAGGCTTCAACCTGGGCTCGGTGAGCGGCGTCGCCACGGTCCCCAATCAAGCGCAGGCGCAGACGATCACGCTGCAGGCCAAGCTGGTCCTCGACAAGCCCAAGGGGGGCGCGACCACGGCCGCCGTGGAGAACCTGGGGATCTCGTTCAGCAACCTGAACCTGGACCTGCTGCAGGACGTCCAGTTCACCTTCACGCTCGACATCCCGTTTGTGGGCGTCCAGCAATTTACGGTCAGTCTGTCGGACTTCGGCTTCAACCTTCAGGACCTCACCGACGCGCTGATCGACCCGCTGATCAGCACGCTGGGTGGCTTGCTCACGGATCTCCTGGAGCCGCTGTTGGAGGATTTTGTGTCCGACGCGCTGCAGGGGCTGGTCGAGCAGTTCGAGATGGAGTTCGACTTCGCGTTGCCAGATTTCCTGGGGACGGGCAAAGACCCGGTGGACGTCAACGTGTACACGGCGTTGAGCAGCGCCCTGTTCGTCGATCAGGGTGGGCAGATCGGCCTCGCGCTGGGCGCCTACGCGGATAAAGGCGCCGGTAACGCGCATGAGCCCGACGGCGCCATCAAGCGCTCCGGGTGCCTCGTCGGCGACACCGAGCAGCTGGCGTATGATTGGTCTCACGAGCTTGGCTTCGGGCTGCAGACCGACTCGCTCAACATGGTCTTCTTCGCGCTGTGGTGGTCGGGCTTCGTGCACGGGCCCATCGACGTCAGCGCGCTGTTGGGTGACAGCTCGCCGATCCCCATCGACAACTTCACGATGGTCCTCGACCCATTCGCGGCGCCGGTCATCAACGACTGCTCCAAGGCCGCCGGCGTACAGCTGGAGCTCGGCGACCTGAAGGCTGACATCTCCGGTGACCTGCTGGGGTTGGGTATCGACGCGACGGTCTTCATCGATCTGCAGCTGTTGGTCAACTTCGTGGCGGAGGCCGACGGGCTCTACGTAGAGATGGACTCGATCCAGTTCGTCGACGTGGAGGTCGTGGCGGTGGGCGCCGATGTGTCGGAGGCCGACAACCGCGAGCTCCTCGAAGAGCAGCTCGGCCCGATCCTGGGTGCGTTTTTGGAGGGCGAGAGGTTCGGCCCCATCGAAATTCCGGGGCTCGACTTCGGCGACCTCATCCCGGGGATGACCTTCCCGGCGGGCACCGACACGACCCTCGACCTGGGACCCCTCGAGGTCTCCAAAGACACCGGCTACGTCCTGGTGGAGACGGACCTGGACTGATTGAAGTCGTCGCTTGGCGACCCGGTCGCCGCCCTGTCCCTCGCCACGCCGCGTCGGAGCAGGGCGGTCAGCCGACGAGCGCCTCGCACGTGGCCTCTCGCGCAGCGGCGGTCTGCCCCAGCACCGTGAACATGAGCACCTCGCGGTAGACCCGCTGAGCGTCGTGCGTGGTGACGTTGGCCGCCCCACCGGAAGCGACCACGGCGGCATGGGAGGCGCGTCCGGCGAGCGCGACCAGGGCGGCTCGCGCGGCGACCTGGACGCTCACCGGAGCGTCAGCAGCGGCGATCAGGTGTTCTCTCTGAGCGTCAAGGGCAGCGTGCATAGCGCCGCCGGCCTCGGGCGCGGCGCGCGAGAGCACGTCGGCTGCGCCCCGCGCGCAGCCCAGGATGAGCCAGGACCTGGCGGCCACGCGGCGGGCGTCGCGGCCCGCCATCCACCCGGTCGGCTCGATGCGCGCCACGTCGACCTCCGCCAGCGGCCATCGCTCGAGGCTGACCTGGCACGTGCCCGCCACCTCGAGAGCTGCGAGGCGCAGCCGGGGCCTCACCCGGATCGTCCCGCCGTCGCGGGACCCATCGTGCAACGGGGCGACGCCAAAGACCGCCCGGCCATCGGGGAGCTCAGCGCCGAGCAGCACCTCCGGGAAGAAGCCGACGCCGGTGACCCACGGGATGGTGCCGTCGACCCGATAACCGCCCGCCGGCGCAGGGGTCGCGCGGAGCATCGGAGGCCCCTCCCTACGAAGCTGACTGTAGCCGATCCCCATGAGCCGCTCGTCGTCCATCATCGGCAG
>JAAZYN010000499.1 GCA_014239625.1 Myxococcales bacterium
TAGCCATCCTCGGGGCCACCTCTGCGGATCAGCACCGCTTCGGAATCACCCATCAGTACGTCGGCCAAGAGGTCCTCTCCGATGCGCTGCCCGTCGTCCTGTTCGGCGATGGTGTGCGGTTTGGTCACGGCGTGGCCAGCGGCTGGCGGCCCCTGGGGCGGAAGGTCACCGTGACGAGGGCTGAACGCAACGTTGTCTTCGAGGTCGATGGC
Source organism: Myxococcales bacterium (assembly GCA_014239625.1). GTDB lineage: Bacteria > Myxococcota_A > UBA9042 > PHBI01 > JAAZYN01 > JAAZYN01. Next base: position 213 of record JAAZYN010000499.1, read on the forward strand.
AAGCCGATCCTCGATTTCTATCGCAGCTATTTTGGTCCGGGTCAGCTTCCCCTCGGTGAGCAGCCGCTGGCGGTGTTCGAGCAGGGCGAGACCGGCTTCTATCTGCGCGCGCCGCTTAGCGCCGATGAGGAGGCCGGATCAGTGACCTTCCTGGGCGACGTGCCGGTCGGTGCGGAGGCCCAACTCACCGACGTGGATCGCGACAGCATCGTGCGGGCCGTCCAGGTGTCCGCCGGAGCCGCGCTCGAGCAATGCGCCACCGAGCCAGCCGCAGCGTTGCTGTTCTCCTGCGCGGCGCGTCGGACCATCCTCGGCACACGGACCGGCGAAGAGCACGAGACCTTGCGCCGCACGTTGCCGCCGGGGGTGCCCTTCGCCGGCTTCTACGGCTACGGTGAGATCGGGCCGCTAGTGCCGGGCGGGCGCGCGCGGTTCCACAACGAGACGTTCGTCACCGTGTTGCTCGATGTCTAACCGCCCTCCCGCTCTGACATGACGACACCAACGGACGCTGATTCCCAGCTTACTCGCGAGACCCGCGTTCTACGCAAGCGTCTCGAGCGCGTCGTCGCGGATATGGCGCTGTTGGAGCGGCTCAAAGAGGACAACGAGCAGCGGCTGAGAGTCGTGATCTCGGAGAAGGACGCAGCCAACGCCGAGCTGTCGCGGTTGGCGGAGGAGTTGGCCGAGGCGCGCGCCAACGCGCTTGACCAGAGTGAGAACAAGAGCCGCTTTTTGGTCCACATGAGCCACGAGATCCGTACGCCTCTCAACGGAATCATCGGGCTCGTCGAGCTTCTGGCCGACACCGGCGTCAGCGCAAGTCAGCAGGAGCTGGTGCGGATGTTGTCGGTGGCTTGCGACAACCTCATGGCGATCGTCAACGATGTGCTCGATCTCGCCGCCGTCGAGGCCGACGCTCTGTCGCTCAGCCGCGAGGTCTACGAGCCCCGGCGGGTCCTGGAGGAGGTGGGCGACATCTTGGCTTTGAAAGCCGAGGAGCGTGGTATTCGACTGATCACTCACGTCGTCCCAGGCGTGCCGGCCCGAGTCCACGGCGACGCCGGCAGGGTGCGGCAGATTCTCGTGAATCTGGCTACCAACGCGATCAAGTTCACCAGCAGCGGCCGGGTCTTGGTGCGCGTGTGGTGGGAGCCGCGCATGAGCGCCATAGCCGACGAGGGAGATCGTAACAAGCGACTGTGGCTGGTGTTCGATGTCGAGGACACGGGCCCAGGGATCCCGGAGCACCGCCTAGGTTCGGTGTTCGAGCCCTTCACCCGCGACCCTGGAGACGCCGGTGGGGCGGGCCTTGGGTTGAGCATCGCTAAGCGCTTCGCCCACGCGATGGGCGGGGCGTTGGAGGTTCAAAGCGAGCCTGGGCGTGGGTCGGTGTTTCGGTGCCGGCTCCCTGGCCTGGTCGCCGAGGCGCGTGGTCAGGCGTTGAGCGTCCCGCGCGACACCGTCATCGTCGCGTTGGTCGGCGACCGCGCGCAGGCGTTGGCTCTGGGTGCCGATATGCGCACTCTCAACGCGGACGTTCATCTCGCCAACAGCCTGGCCGAGGTCGAGGAGCGGGTCCTTCGTCAGGCCGCCGCCGGTAAGCCGGTCTCCGCGGTGGTCGTCGATACCCAGGAGGTCGGTTTGCGAGCGCCGGACGTGCTGCTCGACCTCGCCGAGCACCCGCCGCTGATCGCGTTGACCTCACTTCGGCAGCGGATGTCGCTGTCGACGACCAAGGATGTGGGCTGGACGACAGCGCTTACGTGGCCGGTACGGATCGACGCGCTGGCCGCCTGCCTCGCCTCAGCAGGGCTCGACATGACGACCGCTGATGGGCTCAGCGCGGCTACCGAGCACCGCCATGTGGCGCACGAGCTCTCGGTCGCGCCACAAGCAACTGCCCCGGCGGGGCGGGTGCTCATCGTAGAGGACGACCCGATCAATCGTCGGTTGGCGGTTCGCCTGTTGGAGAAGCGAAACATCCCCTTCGATGTCGCCCAAGACGGGGGCGAGGCGGTCGACTACGCGTCCGAGCGGACTTACTCGCTCATCTTGATGGACTGTCGAATGCCAGTCATGGACGGGTTCGAGGCGACGCGTCAGATTCGCCGCGGCGGCCTCAACCACCGAACGCCGATCGTGGCGCTTACGGCCAACGCCGTAGTGTCTGAGCGACGTAACTGTCTGGACGCAGGGATGAATGAGGTGCTGGGAAAACCCATCCGGTCCGAGCTGCTCTACGAGGCGATCGGGCTGTGGTCAGCGCGCCGCTTGGAGGCGTAGCAGGATGGCGCCGATGTGGCGGGCTCCGACGTCCAGTGCGCCGCGTCCGGGGGCCCCGGCCAAGGCGACCACCCACGCCTGACCGCTCCCGCTGTCGCTCACGAAGACGGCGTCGCTGAACCACTTGCGCGAATACCCTGGCTTGTGCGCGAAGCTCAGGCCGGGGCCAAACCCACGCGCGAGGCCATCGACGACGCCATTACCGCGCTTGCGCCGTCGCGACAGGGCTTTTCGGAGGAGGGCCAGCTCCGCTGTGCCGATCGCGAAGCGCTCTGAAGCCGGCAGCAGCTCGTGCAGCATGAGGCGGCGGATCGTCTCGGCAAGATCTGCGAGGGTCGTGCAGTTGCCTTCGTCGGGGCAGGTCCATCGGCGGTCGCTGTGGCGCTCGGGTAGCTCGACGCGCCGCTCTCGGTCGATGAGCGTGATCGCCGGTGAGTGTCGCAAGCTACCGATCCCTGTCGGGAGTCGAACGCGACCATAGTAGGCGCGCAACATCACCGTGTCGCCGAACCCCTTGGCGGCGGTGAAAAATCGGTCGTTGAGCCGCTCGATGCCGACCAACTCTACGAGGCGGTCGAAGGCCAAGTTGTTCGACGGGACGAGGGCTTGATGGATCAGGCCGCTGACCCTCCCGCGTCTCTCTCCGCCGTCGTACTTGAAGGTCGCTCGGGCGCCTGGGCGCATGTTGTGCTCATACGTGAGCTCCAGCGCGGCGATGGCGGCGTACAGCTTGACCGTGGAGGCAGGCCACCAGTCGTCTCGGTCCCAGGCCGTGCGGCCGAAGCTATAGGTCTTGGCGGTCGGCAGCGGCGCCCCTGCGGTGGGCTTTCCCAGGGCGACGACTACCCCTTTGAAGTGTTTGGGCGGCTTGAAGTCACGCGCCTCGAGCAGCGACGGCAAGGTGGTGACGTCGCGGGCCTCGGCGGTGGCCGCGGTGATGGCCACCCACCCGCCGATGAGCGCAGCTATGAATCTGGGCCCGTCCACCCCACAATGGTGCCCACAAACGCTCGTTGAGTCGAGGTCGTGGACGCCGTACAGTGATGGCGTCGTGTCGCGTGCGGTTCCGATCTTGCTGTTGGCGGCCCTTTGGGGGCTGAATGCGTGCGACGCCCTGTCGCAACAGTCGGTGGGCGCCATGGATCTGGCCCCACGACCGCAGCTCTTCGGGTGGAGCATCGAGTTGCCCGGCGATGTGTCGGGGATGCCGATCAACGGCAGCGTGTTTATCGCCGCCGAATGGCAGGCTGGAACCAGCGGGTTGAGCGCGTCACAGGCCCAGGATCTGCTGAGCATCGAGATGTTCGACGTGTCCACCGCTGAGGTCGTC
>JAAZYN010000049.1 GCA_014239625.1 Myxococcales bacterium
GACGCAACGCTGCTGCGACGTCGGTCCCGCGCCTTGCCAGCAACGAATCGCCTGGCGAATCTCGCGATCAACCCAACTGACCGGCTCCATCAGTCGTCGAATCGGAGGCGGAAATGGCACTGCCCATCGCCGCCCGCGATGGTCGTGGGGCGGTCGAGGGTTATAGGAGGTCTCTGAGCGGCGAAGAAGAGGTTGTCGGCCGCGCAGAAGGCGCCTGAAAGTTCCGGATGCCCTGCGGCGCGCGACAGCCGCGCGAGAGCACAGGCGGACACCTTGAAGGAGACCACGCCGGCGTCGGGGTCGACATCGTCGACGTACGAGATGGCCGTGAAAAAGTGGTTGAGCCAGCCGCGGACCTTCGACCGCGCGGCCGCCGGATCGAGGCGCTCGAACTCGCGCCCGTCCACACTCCCCAGGCCCCGGTGGATGAACCGCGCCCCGGCCGCCGCGACGACCGCGGTGGCCAGGTGCAGAGCCCGTTCGGAGGGGTGTCGCCGGAGCAGCGCACGATAGAGCCACACCGCCGGCCGAGCCTGGCCACGGCTCAGCCGCTCGCGGCGAGACCATGGAGGGTCCAGCGCTGCGAATGGGTCGCCCGAGCTGGCCTCACGGGCGATGTCGATGAGGGTCGTTGCGACGCCGATGGCGCCGAGCTCACGTCGCAAGACGCCAAGTGCCGAGTCGGTCTCCAAGGTTCAATCGGCGGCGGCGTCGCTCATCGCGCCACCGTCCGCCGGGGCATCGGGGCCAGAGTCCACCGCGGCATCTGTCGTGGCGCCGGTGTCGCCAGAGCCGGCGTCCGGGGCCGTCTCGGGACCTGCGTCGACGGTGGCCTGTAGCAGCATGTCGGCTGCAGACCGCGGAGCGATGCGCCACTCGCTGAAGGCATAGACGATGACGCCGATGACGGTGCTGTAGCTGGTCCCGTCCACCAGGTCTGGAAAGTCCAGGCCCATCACGTCGTTGTCCAGGTACAGGCCAGCCCCGTCCAGGTTGCCCTCGTTGAAGTTGGTCACGCCGGCGATGGTGACGTCCGAGACCTCCACCAAGACCCCTTCGTACTGCTCGGGCGACGCCATGATCGTCGCGACGTCGGTGGTCCACGGCCCAGGAACGGTGTTTCCGGTGCTGAGGACCTCGAAGCTGTCGGCGCTGAATTGGGTGTTGCAGTAGAACTCCATGTGCTCACCCACCAGCCGGACCTCGTCGCCCACCGCCCAGTCACTCGCCGAAGACGACGCTACGGTGACCATGACCCCCGAGTTGGCGCCCCCGGCGCTAGTGGTCAGGAAGTATCCGTCGAGGTTGTCGGTGACGTAGTGGTTGCCTACCGCGACGTACCCCTCGAGGGTCAGCCCGTCGGTGACACCGTTGATGCCGGGGGTGCCGCAGTCGGTGCTGGCGGCGGAGGTCTGGAGCGCGTCGATGGTCACCGTGTTGGTCGGGAGGTCGGCCACGATGTCGGCCTCCGTACGCGGCATGAGGCGGTACTCATTATAAGTGTACATGAGCACGCCCGTGATGTCGTAACTCACGCCCGGGTCCAACGTCAGGAAGAAGTCGAAGGCGTGATCGACGATAAAGCCACCGGTCATCCGGTAGGTACCTCCGGCGATCTCGTCGGTGACCTCGACGCCCTTGACCGTCAGGAGCATCCCCTCGAAGGCCTCAACGGCGACCTGCGCCGGCGGGACCTCGAGGCCGACCGGGGCGGCGCTGCTGCCCGATGTGCTGTGCGTCGAGACGCTCAGCTGAGTCTGGCAGTAGAACTCGGTCAGCTCGCCGCTCAGATCCAAGAGGTCACCCGGTTGGTAATCGGTAGCGTCATCCCGCGGGATCGTGATGTGGATCCCGCTCCACTGCCCCCCATCGGTGTCGGCCACGAAGTAGCCATCGAGGGCCGTGCCGCCCATCCCGGTCGGGGTGAAGGCGTCGTATTTGGGGCTCGTGACGATGACGCCAGTGAGCGTCTCTCCCTGGGCGATGGTCTGGATCTGAGTGACGTCGCAGCCGATCCCTTCAGCTTTCAGCTGCAGCGCCTTGACGGTCCCGAGCGGGGCATCGACGTCTGTCGTGATGTCGATCTGTGGCGTATCGGCGCCGGGCGTGTCCGTGTTCACTGGGGTGTCACCCGTGGCCGAGTCCGGCTGTCCGATGTCGGGCAGCGCGTCGTAGTTGACTACGGGGTCGTTGTCCTCGGGACAGCCGACGGTGAAAACCAGGCTCAGAGCCGCGCTCGCAAGGGCATACTTCAGCGTCATTCTATTCTTCTCGCAGTGCTGTCGGGGCGGTCTCAGTCGAAGAGCTTCGAGAAGCTCTGCCCCGCGTTGAACCGATGCCAGAAACGCAGCAGGCGCATCCGGTTACCGGCGGTGTCCATGTACACAATCGCCCGGGCCTTTTCCATCACTCCGAGGCGTCGAGTGAACGCAGCCTCGCCAAGAGTGGAGGTCCCAGCTCCATCGGGCCCGACCACGACGAAGGACCACCGGGTCCCGCGTCGATCGGGGACGGCGATCGTGGTCGCGTCGTCATCGGCCAGCGCACAGCCCGGGAGCATGTGTACCTCGAAGCTGTAGTTCGAGAACGCCTGTTGGCGGTCTGTGATCACCTCCATCGGCTCCAACTCCACATCGGCCTTGGCCGCCGGGCAGGTGGAATAGACCTCCGTGGGGTCGAAGCTCTCGGTCGTAAGGCGCGCCTGCAGCCGCGGATCGCGCGTCTCGTCCTCGAGGCACTGGGTCCCGTCCCAGTCCCAGCGATGGGCGAAGCCGACGACGCTCCCGGTGACCGCCCATTGGTCGGCTACGCGGACCTCGTAGTGCACCCGGGAGGGGAAGCTGCCCGGCTTGAAAGCACCGACCGGCGCGTCGACGAAGTAGCCCCCGTCTTCCGGCTGCGCCGGCGGCAACATGAGCCGATCGGTCCGGTAGGCTTCGAGGGCATTCTTGCAGGTGTTCAAGATGTTCTTGTCGCCGTCACGGATAGTCTTGTCGTCCAGCTCCAGATCGCTCGGGATCAGGCGAGCCGTCGTCGGGTCAACCTCGAGGGTGTGCATGCCCACTGAGGTCACCCGGACCTCCACGTTGGTCAAGCGCGACGGCTCCAAGGCGCAGTTGTCCCCGGCGTCTGTCTGCAGGGAGGCCACATAATGAAGCTCCGGCGCGGTCGCGCTTGTCGGCGCGCGGAGGACGAGCCAGTCACCCACCTCCACGCCGCGCTCGCAGAAGGTCTGGCCGGGGGCAAAGAAGGTGTCCTCTGCCACCAGGCGCCCGAGTTGACCGCTAGCGCCCTCGATGGTGCCCTCGTAATCCAGTCGCCACGACTGGGTCGTGACCTGTTCGTATGTGTCGAGCTCCGGCGCGTACACTCCATACGAGCGAAGCCGTGCTGGGGCCTCGTCCTCGACGGCCTAGGTGATGGTCTCATTTTCGACCACGGGGCCCATAAACGAGAAGCCCGACGCCAGCACGCTGCCGCTGGTCTGGCTGCGTCCAAAGAACGTCAGCGAGGGTTTGGAGTTGAGGCTCCAGCCACGGAGCTGCGGGTTCGCTACAGACTGCGAGTAGCGGTGGCGCGTGACCCCACGGACCACTGACTGAACCATCCGGAGCTTGCCGTCGGCTTGCGGCGTGAAGACGTAGTGCGAGTCGGCGTCGCCCGAAGGCTGTTGGCAGCCCGAAGCCGCGGCGAGCGTCGGGTCGCAGTAGGACGGCTGATAGGTCGAGGTGGCCGCGACGCTGCCTTGAGCGATGGCTCGATCCCACAGCTCTCCGCGCACGCGCATCGCGGTCAACGAGTTGATGGTCGCGCCCGAGACCACGAGATCGGTCTCGCCACTGTGCACGCGCTCAGGAAAGGGCTCGGTCCGCAGCGCCGGGAGGGCGCTCACGCAGGCCTGCACGCTGGCGCTGCAGACCCGGTCGCCGGAGCACTGGTCGTCGTCCTCGCAGGCGCCCGTCAGCGCTTCGTTCTTCGCTCGATATTCCAGGCGAGGCGACAGCGCCTGATGAGCGTTGACGTCGATCCGCGCCAGGGTGTCCTCGCCCACCGCGTAAACCGCGATCCGCGCTCGCTGCGGGTCGGCGACATAAGCAAACGTACCCGCATCCCCCGCTTCGACGACGGCCAATTGGTAATGCCCGAAGGGGCCGAGCTGCCCCTCGTGGATGCCGTCTTCGGAGAAACACGAAGTGTCTGCGGTGTCTGTCTGTCCGTCCCCATCGTTGTCGATGCCGTCGCCGCACTCCGCCAACCCCTCGCCCGCAGGATCGTCGCATCGTGCGCCCTCTTCGGCGTCGGTCAGGCCGTTGCCGTCGTTGTCGATCCCGTCCTCACAGAAGCTGGCGCCGCCGCCGTAGGACGTCGGCGGCTCCGTAACGGTTGGAGCTGGGACCGAGGTCGCGGTAGCGGCCTCGTCCCGGTCCTGTCCATTTCGGCAGTCCGGGTCCAGGTGGTCGGCGAACCCGTCCCCGTCGTTGTCCAGACCGTCCGCGCAGGCGTGCGTGACACCCTGCTCGTCGAGGACGTTCAGGTCCTGGTCCAGCAATGAGACGACGCCGCGCTCGAGCCAGGTGGCCACGAAGTTGCCGTTGGCGAGTCGCTTCAAGCTCTCGATGGAGCCGGGGAGCGCGACCGCCGAAGGGGTCGGGGGGGCCTGGGTCAGATCGTAGACCCAGGCCTCGTTGGACCACGCCGACGTCACTACCAGGGCCCCCTCGAAGATAGCCGCGTCGCTCGGCGTCCCTGGGATGTCGTAGACGCTCAATTCGTAGCAGGCTGGCCACTCGTTGGGCTCGGCGGTCACCTGGTCGCAGGGGCGCATCACCGACGCCACGCTCTTGAGTACGAGCTTGGTGACGGTCCGTGATCCGGCGCTGATCACGTAGAAGCTCTTCGAGTCGTGGGCTTTAAGTAGGCGGATCGGGTTGGCGCCTACGCGGATGGGTGAGAAGCCCGGGGTGAAGGGGTCTGCGTCCAAGACCGCGCCCCCGACGGAGTCGCTGCTGCTGGGATCGATGACGGTCAGCAGGACCCCCGGTGGATCTTGGTTCAAGACCAGCCCGTAAAGCTCTGCTTCGGTCTCCGTGGCGTTCCCGCCCGGCGGCTGGCGCACGATCACGCTGCACCACTGCTCACTCGCGCCGGTGCCCGCGTACTCCAGACCGGTGGTCGAGTCCTTGCCCTCGCAGGCGAAGGCGAAGTCGATCGGCAGCGAGAACGACGAGGTGGGGATGGACGGAGGGTCGGCGCAGGCCACAAGGGCTTGCGAGGCGAGCGACAGCGTGAAGACCATGGCCAGACGCCGCATCATCTCGTGCCTCCAGTAATTTCAGCGATCTGCTGATGATAGTACGGCGACGTCGGGTCCAGCTCGATCACCCCAACGCTGTGCGAGTAGAAGTGCGTCAGGTACAGCCGCTTTTTGCTCGGCACGTACGCCAGACTGTAGGGGCCACGACCGACCGGAATGCGGCCGACTACCTCACCTGCGCGGGGATCCACCACGTCGACCCGATCGCTGCCAAAGCAGGCTACGTACGCCAGCTCGGCACCGCCCACGCTGCCCGGCACCAGCGCCACGTCGCCAGGCCGCGAGCCGACCGGTATCTTCGCGAGCACGCGACCGTTGACCGTCCCCTCGACGTCTTCGGAGACGTCGATGACCACCACGGTGTTCGGCGAGCGGTGGCTCGTCACGAGCAAGGACCCGTCGGCAGAGACCGCCATGTCGCGCACGTGATCGTTGACCACCGTCGAGGGGATGGTGATGGTGCGCTCGGTGACCAGGTATGGGTTGCGGAAGTCCCGGTCGTCGTAGGGGCCCGGGACATCGACCTTGAACACGTAGATGCGCGGGTCAGCCTTGGAGGCTGCGTAGACGCGATGGGTGATCGGGCTGTCGGTGATGGCGAACAAGCCGTCGGGCAGGTCCACGTTGCCCACCAGCGACGGCGTGCCATCCGCGTCGAGCTCCCAGGTGGCGAGGTTGCCGGTGATCATCGACCCCGTGAGGAGCAGGTCGGGCTCCCCAGGGAGCGCGCCTTTGCGTACAAACGCCGCGAAGGGGTCGTCGCCGATGAACAGCTCCGCCTCCGACCCCGTGTCGAAGGTGTCCACGACCGTCCCCGAGGTCAGCTCGGTGCCGAGGCAGCGGAGCGACGTGAGCGTGCCACCTGCTGTGACCTGGATGATGTCGCCCTCGCCGTCGTCGTCGTCGATGCAGGTCAACGTCGGGTGGCCCCCGGCGCCGGCCTCGCCGATGTCGGCGTGGTAGAGGCCGTCTTCCGCGCGGCTCACGACGTAGCCGTGGACCGCCTTACCCTCATCGTCGGTGAGCAGCGCCATCGCGCTGCCGAACGCGCCGACCTCGATGGCGGCTCCAGGGATGAACTCGTGGGTGTCTAGATCCAGCGCCACCACGGCGCCGCCCCCGAACTCGAGGTCGAAATTGCCCGAGGTGATCCACAGCGTCTTGCCCGAGGGGTCGGCCGTGACCGCGACCGGATAGTCCAAGACGTTGTAGGGGTGCACCTTGCCTGGGGCGTCGGCGGCGCACCCCAGCGCGGTCACCATCGGGAGCAACAGCGCGGCGCAGGCCAGGGCTGACACGGTCGTTGTCATGAACTTGCCTCCAGCGCGGCCTGAGCCGCCGCCAGCCGGGCGATGGGGACGCGGAACGGTGAACAGCTGACGTAGTCCAGACCGGCCTTGTGACAGAACGCGATGGAGCGGGGGTCCCCGCCGTGCTCGCCGCACATTCCAAGCTCCAGCCCTGGGTTCTTCGCGCGCCCGCGCTCGACAGCGATCTCCACCAGCTCTCCTACAGAGGGGTCCAACGACACAAACGGATCGATAGGGAGGATTCCCATCTCAACGTAGAACGGAAGAAAACGTCCGCAATCATCTCGGCTGATGCCGAAAATCGTCTGGGTCAGATCGTTGGTGCCGAAGCTGAAGAAGTCGGCGACCTCGGCCAACTGGCCGCCGGTCAGGCAGCTGCGGGGGAGCTCGATCATCGTGCCCACGGCCAGCTGCAGGTTCACTCCGTATGCCTCGCAGGCGCGGGTCATGGTGGTCCGAACGACGTCGCGCAGGAGCTCCAGCTCCCGGACATGGCTCACCAACGGGATCATGATCTGCGGGTTCACCGGGACGCCGTCGTCGTTCATCACCTCGCACGCGGCTTCGACCACCGCGCGCACCTGCATCTCGTAGATCTCGGGATAGGTGAGCCCGAGTCGGCAGCCACGGTGTCCGAGCATCGGGTTGATCTCGCTCATGGACTCGAGTCGGCGCCTGATGACCTCGGGCGTGTCGCCGAGGACCTCGGCGAGGGCTCCGATCTCACGATCGCCGTGCGGAACGAACTCGTGCAGCGGGGGGTCCAGCAGCCGGATGGTCACCGGCAACCCCCTCATGACCCTGAAGATGGCCTTGAAGTCGGCTTTTTGCATGGGCATGAGCTTCGCCAGCGCTTCGCGGCGAGGGGCCTCGTCTTCCGCGACGATCATCTGGCGAAAGATATCGATCCGGCCCGTCTCGAAGAACATGTGTTCGGTTCGGCACAGGCCGACGCCTTTGGCGCCGAAGCGGACGGCGCGCTCGCAGTCCCGAGCGGTGTCCGCGTTGACGTAGACCCTCAGCCGCGCCACGTCGTCCACCCAGGCCAGCAACTCTTCGAGCTCTCGCGACGCCTTGGGTTGGACCGTCTCGACCTCGCCCACCATGACCGATCCACTCGTTCCGTCGATGGTGATGATGTCGCCTTGGGCGATGGTCTGGTCGCCGACCATCATGTAGCGTTCGTCGGGGTGCAGCTCGAGGTCGAGGCAACCCACGATGCAGGCGCGACTGGCGCCCCGAGCGACCACCGCAGCGTGGGACGTCATCCCCCCGCGCCGGGTCAGGATTCCCGCGGACTTGAGCATGCCGTGGATGTCGTCCGGGGTGGTCTCGGAGCGCACCAGGACCACCGACAAGCCGCGTCCGGCCCACTCCACCGCCTCTTTGGAGCTGAACACCGCGTGGCCGGTGGCAGCCCCTGGAGAGGCGCCGAGTCCGCGAGCGACTACGTCCCGTAGGCTGTCGGTGTCGATCTGAGGGTGCAAGATCTTGTCGAGGGTCTGGGTCTGGACCCGCCGGATAGCCTGGGTGGTGGTGATGATCCCTTCCCGGGCCAAGTCGACGGCGATGCGTACTTCGGCTCGCGGGCTGCGTTTCCCAATCCGTGTCTGGATGATCCAGAGCTTGTTCTGTTGGATGGTGAAGGCCATCCGCAGCATGTCTCGAAAGTGGCTCTCCAACACCCGGTAGGCGCGCGTAAGTTCTCGGTATGCTTCCGGATGCTCTCTCTCCAGCACGCGGTCGCCGGGGAGCGTGCCGGACTCTTTGTTCAGCGGCTGAGGGGCCCGCAGTCCCATGCGAACGTCTTCGCCCTGGGCGTTCGGGAGCCATTCGCCGAAGAAGCGTTTCTCGCCGTTGTCCGGGTCTCGCGTGAAGGCCATCCCGGTGGCGCTGTGTTCGCCCATGTTGCCGAACACCATCAGCTGCACGGTCACCGCGGTGTAGTGGTCGTGAGGTAGGCCATGGGCGTTGCGGTAGCCGACCGGCTTGGGGCTGTTCCAACTACGAAACACGGCCTCGATGGAGGCCCAGAGCTGCTCTCTGGGGTCGTCGGGGGGGAGCGCCGAGCTGGACTCGATCATCTTGCGCTTGAAGATCTCGGTGAGGCCCTCGAGCGCTGGCGCCGACAGCTCCGACTCGTCGTAGACCCCTTCGCCGTCTTTGGCCCGCTCCAGCAGCGTCTCCAGGATGCCACGGCGCATGCCCATACACACCGCCGCATAATCTTGCAGGTAACGGCGGTAGCAATCCCAGGCGTAGCGCTCGTCACCGGTCCGAGCCGCGAGCCCGACCGCGATGTCACGGTTCATGCCGACGTTGAGCACCGCCTCTAGCATCCCCCCCGCGGTGACCGGCGTGGCCGGTCGCACCGATAGCAACAGGGGGTTGTCGGGATCACCGTAGGTCGTCTCAGTGCGCGCCTCCAACAGCGTAAGCGCCGCTTGGATCTGCTCTCGAGCCCCGGCCGGAAACTCGGAGGTCTTCAGCATGTGCTCGCAGACCTGCGTCGTGATGGTGAAGCCAGGCGGGACGGGTAAGCCCAACCGGGTCATCTCCGCGAGGCGTTCTCCTTTGGCGCCGACCAGCGCGTGCATCTCTGGCGCGGCCTCGGCGACCCCATCGCCGAAGCTGTATACGAAGCGTGGTTTGGTGCCTGACGGCAATGTCACGTGCTGACCTTGTCGAAGTCGCAGATGCGGCGAAACAGGGCGGCGATGGCCCCGAGCAACGCCAGACGGCGTCGACGCTCAGCGAGATCCTCGCTCATCACCATGACATCATCGAAGAACCCGTCGATGGCCGGCTTGAGCGCGACCATCGCACCGAGCGCGCGGGCATAGTCGCGCCCCTCGAGAGCCGCCGCCACGGTGGCGCGGTGCCGCGCGTAGTCCTGGGCCAGGGCGACAGCCTTCGGCTCTGTCAGGGTGGAGGCGTCCAGGGCGTCCACGTCCTGGTCGGCGACGATGCGCACCACGCGTTTGAACGCGATGGCCAGATCTTCCCAGCCGTCGCCGTTCTTCACCGTTTGCAGGGCCTCGAGGCGCCCGCGAGCGTCCGCAGGGTCGTCGAAGCCGCTGCTCAGGACGGCCTCTGTCAGGTCCGTAGGGAAGTCCGCCGCGAGGGAGGTCTTTAGCCGTGTCCGCATGAAGTCGAGGATGCGCCCACGCACCGCCGGCCAGTCTACGTCGACGACGTCGCCGTAGGTGGCGTGCGCCAGATCGAGCCAGCCTCTCAGGGAGGCCTGCCCGCGGGCCCCGGGCGGCAGGCGTTCAGCCATGCGCAGCACGCCCAGGGCCTGGCGTCGCAAGGCATAGGGGTCGGCGCTTCCGGTGGGCTCGAGCCCCAGGCAGAAGCACCCGACGATGCTGTCGAGTTTGTCGGCCAATGAGGTCGCGACGCCCACCGGCCCGGTGGGAAGCGCGTCTCCCGCGAAGCGGGGCCAGTAGTGCTCCTTGATGGCCACCGCGACGGGCTCCGGGAGCCCTGCGTGGTTGGCGTAGTGCCAGCCCATGATCCCCTGGAGCGCAGCGAACTCGCCCACCATGCCAGTGGACAGATCGGCTTTCGCCAGCCTGCCAGCCATGGCCGCCTGCTCTCGGACGGCACCGGCATAGCCGAGGGTTGCGGCGATCTCGGAGGCCAACACCTCGAGGCGCGCCGCCTTGTCGCGCATGGTGCCCAGGCCTTTCAAGAAGGTGCGCTGGGACAGCCGGTCGGTGAACTCATCCAGGGAGGTCTTCTTGTCGTTTTCAAAGAAGAACTTGGCGTCCGCCAGGCGTGCGGCGAGGACGCGTTGGTTTCCGTGCGCGACCACGGCTGGGTCGGTGGGCTCTGTGCCGGCCACCACCACGAAGTGGTTCAGCAGCGCCCCGGTGCCAGGGTGACATACAGCGAAGTACTTCTGATGCACCTTCATCGAGGTGATGAGGACCTCGTCGGGGATCGACAGATAGGCCTCGTCGAAGGTCCCCAGCAGCGGGACCGCGCACTCGACCAAGCCGCTGACCTCCTCCAGCAGGCCGTCGTCCCACACGAGCTCTCCGCCGGCGCTCGAGGCCAGGCCCTTGGCACCCTCGAAGATGGCCGCCGCTCGCGTGTCGGCGTTGGGCTCGACCTTCGCGGCGCGGAGCTTCGACGACCAGTCCGCGCTACCGCCGACGGTGAAGTGCTCGGGCGCCATGAAGCGGTGGCCGCGGCTCTGATCGCCCGCGATGATGTCACAGAACTCCAGGGGCAGCACCGCCCCATCGAAGAGCGCCACGATCCAGTGGACGGGCCGGATGAAGGCTTTGGGCGAGGTCCCCCAGCGCATCGATTTGGGCCAGTGGAGCTTCGCCAGCGCTTCGCCCAGGATCCTCGGGAGCAGCTCGCGGGCCGGCTGACCCACGGTGTGAACGGTCGCCGCCAGGTACTCGCCGCGATCGGTGGAGACGCGCTGGAGCGCCGCCACCTCGACGTTGTTTCGCTTGGCGAAGCCCACCGCGGCCTTGGTGGGTATACCCTCGGCGTCAAAGGCGATCCGTGCCGGCGGACCGGTGAGGGTCTCGGTCTTGCTCGGTTGGCTCTCCGCGACCTGAATCGACAGCGCCAGCCGGCGCGGAGTGGACCATGTCCGGACGGGGCCGTGCTCAAGCCCTAGGCCGTCGATGCCCTTCACCAGGCGCTCGCCCAGCGCGCGCTCGGCGCCGCGCAGGAAGCGGGCCGGGATCTCCTCGGTGCCCAGCTCGAAGAAGAGCTCTCTCATGCCCTGCTCCCCGTCTCGGTCTTGGGCAGGAGCGGGAAGCCGAGCTTGTCGCGCTGGGCCACGTAGAGCTCGGCGGCGCCCTTGGCCAGCGCTCGGACCCGGAAGATGTACTTCTGCCGTTCGGTCACGCTGATGGCGCCGCGGGCGTCCAGGATGTTGAACGCGTGGGAGCACTTCATGCAGTAGTCGTAGGCGGGCAACACCAGCCCGTCGCCGATCATGCGCTGGGACTCGCGCTCGTAGGTGTTGAACAGGTCAAGGTGGAAGGCGACGTCGGCCTTCTCGAAGTTGAACGTCGACCACTCCACTTCGTCCTGATGCTTGACCGCGCCGTAGCTGACCCCGTCGACCCAAGTCAGGTCGAAGATGTTGTCGACGTCCTGCAGATACATCGCGATGCGCTCGATGCCGTAAGTCAGCTCGGCGCTGATGGGATCGCAGTCCAGCCCTCCCACCTGCTGGAAGTAGGTGAACTGGGTGATCTCCATACCGTCGAGCCAGACCTCCCAGCCCAGGCCCCAGGCCCCCACGGTCGGGTTCTCCCAGTTGTCCTCGACGAACCGGATGTCGTGCTTGGCCGTGTCGATACCGAGGCGCCGCAGGCTCTCCAGATACCGCTCCTGGATGTCGAGCGGCGAGGGTTTCATGATGACCTGATACTGGAAGTAGTGCTGCAGCCGGTTGGGGTTGTTGCCGTAGCGCCCGTCGGCCGGACGGCGGCA